>NZ_VMLT01000130.1:0-1125 GCF_013276815.1 Streptococcus sp. 1055
TCTTTGATTTTCATTGAGTTTCAAAATCCAGTCATGGTAATTCCCAATAGGCGGATACCTCTTTCTTTCTCGCTTAGTTCTTCATAGAGTTGCAGGGCGATTTGGCTTATCTGACTAGCATCCTGTGTTTTTTGAGCCAGACTTTTTCGTTTGGTAAGAGTTGAAAAGTCCTCGTAGCGAATTTTCAAAATGACAATTTTTCCAGCTTTTTCTTGTTGACTGAGATTGAGAGCGACTCTTTCTGATAGAAGAGTCAGCTCTTTTTTGATATCTTCCTCGGCACGGAGAATCTTCCCGTAGGTTTTCTCCTTGCCGATTGATTTACGGATGCGATTGGATTTGACGGGGGAATTATGAATGCCACGAGCCTTTCGATAAAGGTCATAGCCCAGTCTGCCAAAGCGGTCTATTAGGGTCACTTCAGGAACTTCAAGTAGGTCAGCGCCAGTAAAAACACCCATGTGATGAAGGCGTTCGACTGTCTTTTTTCCTACTCCATGAAATTTAGCAATATCCATTTGTTTGAGAAAATCCTCAGCCTGGTTAGGTAGAATCACTGTCAGACCATGAGGTTTTTGATAATCACTGGCCATTTTAGCCAAGAATTTGTTGTAAGAAACGCCAGCAGAAGCAGTTAGATGGAGTTCTTGCCAGATATCTTTTTGAATGAGGCGAGCAATTTTGACAGCTGACTTGATCCCAAGTTTATTTTCTGTCACATCCAAATAGGCTTCGTCAATACTCACAGGTTCAATCAAATCTGTATAACGCTTAAAGATAGATCGAATCTGGAGTCCCACAGATTTGTATTTCTCATAATTTCCTGAGATAAAGACTGCCTGGGGACAACGTTCATAGGCTTCTTTAGAACTCATAGCAGAATGGACACCAAAAGCTCGCGCCTCATAGCTACAAGTGGAAACGACACCACGCCCACCTGTTTGCCGAGGGTCACTGCCGATAATGACAGGTTTTCCTCTGAGTTTAGGATTATCCCTGATTTCTACCGCAGCAAAAAAGGCATCCATGTCAATATGGATGATTTTTCTTGACAAATCATTTAACAAAGGAAAAATCAACATGCCTAGCCCCCTTTTTACCGCTTATTTTCTTTTATTATACCCT
>NZ_VMLT01000131.1:0-5428 GCF_013276815.1 Streptococcus sp. 1055
GGCTAGTTTCCTAGTTTGCTCTTTGATTTTTATTGAGTATTAGATGTATAGTGCATTGAAGTTAAAATAGTATACTTTGGTTTCTAAGACATTGTTAGAAATTAGATTAAATTCCTTAATCGATTTGCGCATGTTTTATTTTATTTCACTATACTTTAGATTGAAAAATAAGGAATCACATAAATCGCAAGAAATAGGGAATCTGATTCGTGTTTATAACCGTTCAAAAAGAGAGGAAGCTGAAAGTGAGCAACTTAATCTTTATGTCGAAGATGAAAAGGGCAATCTCCTGGCAGGTTTGATAGTAGAGACTTTTAGAAATTGGCTAGAAATCGAGTATTTATTTGTAAAAGAGGAACTGAGAGGGCAAGGAATCGGTTCAAAACTATTGCAGCAAGCAGAAACTGAAGCTAAGAATCGAAACTGTCGTTTTGCCTTTGTCAATACCTACCAGTTTCAAGCTCTTGATTTTTATAAAAGGTATGGCTACAAGGAAGTCTTTAGGTTACAAGACTATCCCTACATTGGGCAAAGATATTATTAGCAAAAGAATCTGTAAGGTGAGTATGGAGGTATAATACAAAGAGAGGCTCGCACATAAGTATGGAGGTGGACTGATGTATATGAGTAACTATCGATAAATACCAGTTATAACCTAGAAATTGTGTCTTTCTGGGCAATATTGGGTACAATGCAATGGCAGCTGAGAAATTGGGAATCAAGGCTTATCGGGTTAAGAAAAGAAGTGATGTGGTTGATATCTTAAAACAATTTATTTAAACTAAAAACTCTCTATCTTTTTAAATTGACATTAATCCGAGATTCCCCTCTCGAGTTTTTCAGAATAGAGTGAAATCCGAAAGAAAATGGAAATAATTTTTATTAAACGCTTCCAATAGCGGTTAAAAGTTGACAAATTTAAATTTTAGGACTACACTAAGTAAGTAAATTTTATTTTAAAGGAGAATTCGTTATGAATTTAACATTTTTAGGCTTATGTATTGCCTGTATGGGCGTATCTGTCGGTGAAGGTTTATTGATGAATGGACTGTTTAAATCAGTAGCACGCCAACCAGATATGCTTTCTGAGTTTCGTAGTTTGATGTTTTTAGGTGTTGCCTTTATTGAAGGAACTTTCTTTGTAACTCTTGTCTTCTCATTTATTATCAAATAAATACATGGAACGAGAAGAAAAGGGAGGATTTTAGATGGAAGAAAGTATTAATCCAATCATCTCTATTGGTCCTGTTATCTTCAATCTGACTATGTTAGCCATGACCTTGTTGATTGTGGGAGTTATTTTTGTCTTTATTTATTGGGCAAGCCGCAATATGACCTTGAAACCCAAAGGAAAGCAAAATGTACTTGAGTATGTCTATGACTTTGTTATTGGATTTACAGAACCTAACATTGGTTCGCGCTACATGAAAGATTACTCACTCTTTTTCCTTTGTTTATTTCTTTTCATGGTGATTGCCAATAACCTTGGCTTAATGACAAAGCTTCAAACGATCGATGGGACTAACTGGTGGAGTTCGCCAACCGCTAATTTACAGTATGACTTAACCTTATCTTTTCTTGTCATTTTGTTGACACATATAGAAAGCGTTCGTCGTCGTGGATTTAAAAAAAGTATAAAATCTTTTATGAGTCCTGTTTTTGTCATACCGATGAATATCTTGGAAGAATTTACAAACTTCTTATCTTTGGCTTTGCGGATTTTTGGGAATATCTTTGCAGGAGAGGTCATGACGAGTTTGTTACTTCTTCTTTCCCACCAAGCTATTTATTGGTATCCAGTAGCCTTTGGAGCTAATTTGGCTTGGACTGCATTTTCTGTCTTTATTTCCTGCATCCAAGCTTATGTTTTTACTCTTTTGACATCTGTGTATTTAGGGAATAAGATTAATATTGAAGAGGAATAGAAAGGAGTAACTGATGCACGTAACAGTAGGTGAATTGATTGGTAATTTTATTTTAATCACTGGCTCTTTTATTCTTTTGCTAGTCTTGATTAAAAAATTTGCATGGTCTAATATTACAGGCATTTTCGAAGAAAGAGCTGAAAAAATTGCTTCAGATATTGACAGAGCTGAAGAAGCCCGTCAAAAAGCAGAAGTATTGGCTCAAAAACGCGAAGATGAATTGGCTGGTAGCCGTAAAGAAGCCAAGGCAATCATTGAGAATGCGAAAGCAACAGCTGAGCAAAGTAAGGCTAGTATTTTAGTAGATGCTAAACTAGAAGCAGGACGCTTAAAAGAAAAAGCAAACCAAGAAATTGCTCAAAACAAAGCTGAAGCTTTACAAAGCGTTAAGGGTGAGGTAGCAGATTTGACCATCAGCCTAGCTGGTAAAATCATCTCACAAAACCTTGACGGTCATGCCCATAAAGAACTCATTGATCAGTATATCGATCAGCTAGGAGAAGCTTAATGGACAAGAAAACAGTAAAGGTAATTGAAAAATACAGCATGCCTTTTGTCCAATTGGTACTTGAAAAAGGAGAAGAAGCCCGTATCTTTTCAGACTTGACTCAAATCAAGCAAGTTGCTGAAGAAACAGGTTTACCTTCTTTTTTAAAAAAAGTGACAGTAGATGAGTCTGACAAGAAAAAAACGATTGCTTTTTTCCAAGACTCTGTGTCACCTTTATTACAAAACTTTATCCAGGTTCTGGTCTACAATCACAGAGCAAATCTTTTTTATGATGTGCTTGTAGATTGCTTGGACCGACTTGAAAAAGAAACAAATCGATTTGAAGTGACGATTACTGCTGCTCATCCTCTAACTGATGAACAAAAGAGTCGTTTGCTCCCTTTGATTGAGAAGAAAATGTCTCTGAAAGTAAGGAGTGTAAAAGAACAAATCGATGAAAGTCTCATTGGTGGTTTTGTTATTTTTGCCAATCACAAGACAATTGATGTGAGTATTAAACAACAACTTAAAGTTGTTAAAGAAAATTTGAAATAGAAAGTGGTGTTCTTTTGGCAATTAACGCACAAGAAATCAGCGCTTTAATTAAGCAACAAATTGAAAATTTCAAACCCAATTTTGATGTGACTGAAACAGGTGTTGTAACCTATATCGGGGACGGTATCGCGCGTGCTCACGGCCTTGAAAATGCCATGAGTGGAGAGTTGTTGATCTTTGAAAACGGTTCTTATGGTATGGCTCAAAACTTGGAGTCAACAGACGTTGGTATTATCATCCTAGGTGACTTTACAGATATTCGTGAAGGCGATACAATCCGCCGTACAGGTAAAATCATGGAAGTCCCAGTAGGTGAAAGTCTGATTGGTCGTGTTGTGGATTCGCTTGGTCGTCCAGTTGACGGTCTTGGAGAAATCCACACAGATAAAACTCGTCCAGTAGAAGCGCCAGCTCCTGGTGTTATGCAACGTAAGTCAGTCTCAGAACCATTGCAAACTGGTTTGAAAGCTATTGACGCCCTTGTACCGATTGGTCGTGGTCAACGTGAGTTGATTATCGGTGACCGTCAGACAGGGAAAACAACCATTGCGATTGATACAATCTTGAACCAAAAAGATCAAGATATGATCTGTATCTATGTCGCAATTGGACAAAAAGAATCAACAGTTCGTACGCAAGTAGAAACACTTCGTCAGTACGGTGCCTTGGACTACACAATCGTTGTGACAGCCTCTGCTTCACAACCATCTCCATTGCTCTTCCTAGCTCCTTATGCTGGGGTTGCCATGGCGGAAGAATTTATGTACCAAGGGAAGCATGTTTTGATTGTATACGATGATCTATCAAAACAAGCGGTAGCTTATCGTGAACTGTCACTCTTGCTTCGTCGTCCTCCAGGTCGTGAAGCCTTTCCAGGGGATGTTTTCTACCTTCACAGCCGTTTGCTTGAGCGCTCAGCTAAAGTTTCTGATGAACTTGGTGGTGGATCAATTACAGCCCTACCATTTATCGAGACACAAGCAGGAGATATCTCGGCCTATATCGCAACCAATGTGATTTCTATCACTGATGGACAAATCTTCCTTGGTGATGGTCTCTTCAATGCGGGTATTCGTCCAGCCATCGATGCGGGTTCATCTGTATCACGTGTAGGTGGTTCTGCACAAATCAAAGCCATGAAGAAGGTTGCTGGTACACTTCGTATCGACCTTGCTTCATACCGTGAGTTGGAAGCCTTCACTAAGTTTGGTTCTGACTTGGATGCGGCAACACAGGCTAAGTTGAACCGCGGTCGTCGTACAGTTGAAGTCTTGAAACAACCTGTTCACAAACCATTGCCTGTTGAGAAACAAGTAACCATTCTCTATGCTTTGACACATGGTTTCTTGGATACTGTTCCAGTAGATGATATTGTTCGTTTTGAGGAAGAGTTCCATGCCTTCTTTGATGCTCAACATCCAGAGATTTTGGAAACCATTCGTGATACAAAAGACTTGCCAGAAGAAGCAGTCTTGGATGCTGCGATTACAGAGTTTCTCAATCAATCTAGCTTCCAATAAGAATAGAGGTGTCAGATGGCAGTATCTCTAAATGATATTAAAACAAAAATCGCCTCAACAAAAAATACGAGTCAAATCACTAATGCCATGCAAATGGTATCGGCTGCTAAGCTTGGTCGCTCTGAAGAAGCTGCTCGCAACTTCCAAGTTTACGCTCAGAAAGTTCGCAAGCTCTTGACAGATATCCTTCATGGTAATGGAGCTGGTGGTTCAACTAATCCCATGTTGATTAGTCGTCCAGTTAAGAAGACAGGCTACATCGTCATTACTTCAGACCGCGGTTTGGTTGGAGGTTATAATTCCTCTATTCTGAAAGCCGTTATGGAGTTGAAGGAAGAATACCATCCAGACGGTACAGGTTTTGAAATGATCTGTATTGGTGGAATGGGAGCTGATTTCTTTAAGGCTCGCGGTATTCAACCACTTTATGAATTACGTGGTTTAGCAGACCAACCTAGCTTTGATCAAGTTCGTAAGATTATTTCAAAAACTGTTGAAATGTACCAAAATGAACTTTTTGATGAACTCTATGTTTGCTACAACCACCATGTCAATACGCTAACCAGTCAAATGCGTGTGGAACAAATGCTTCCGATTGTTGACTTGGATCCAAATGAAGCGGATGAAGACTACAGCTTAACTTTTGAATTGGAAACCAGCCGAGAAGAAATTTTGGAGCAGTTGTTGCCTCAGTTTGCAGAAAGTATGATTTACGGTGCCATTATCGATGCCAAGACAGCTGAAAATGCTGCTGGTATGACAGCCATGCAAACAGCGACAGATAATGCTAAGAAAGTCATCAATGATTTGACAATTCAGTATAACCGTGCCAGACAGGCGGCGATTACACAAGAAATTACAGAAATCGTAGCAGGAGCTAGTGCCTTAGAATAGGCTCTAGTCCAGCTCGTATGAAAATGAACTTATACTCAATGAAAA
>NZ_VMLT01000132.1:0-31662 GCF_013276815.1 Streptococcus sp. 1055
TTTTGAAAGTAGATGAGTATTAAAACACTGTTTTGAGGTTGTGGATAGAACTGACGAAGTCAGTAACCATATATACGGCAAGGCGACGTTGACGCGGTTTGAAGAGATTTTCGAAGAGTATAAAAATCCTCAAGATACTTTCTTCTATCCTTTAGTTTATAAGGAGAACACCTATGAAAAAAGCTGCTATTTCTATCTTTGCTCTCCTAGTGTTAGGAGTTAGCTGCCTGTTTCTATTCAGCCAACAAAGCTATAAAAAAACAGTCGTTCAATACTAGGCTAAGGATCAGAACCTGCCCAATAGGATAACTTATAGTGAATATAGCGATAAACGAGAAGCCAACTACGGTGGCACTCTAAACATCACATCTATCAAACAAGCTAATGACGGAGTTTATGCAACCTATGGAGGGCAATTGACACCTTTCCAATATTGATAAATTGATAACCAGCCTGTCTTCATCTAGTCATGCTGGTTTTTAAGTTCATTCTAAATCCTTACCTATTCTCCCTAACTGTGCTATACTTAATTTAGTACATTCTTTGAGATTGGAGATAAAATGAAAATCCATAAAACTGTGAATCCTGTTGCCTATGAAAACACCTATTACCTGGAAGGTGAAAAACACCTCATCGTTGTAGATCCTGGTAGTCAATGGGAAGCCATTCGTCAGACAATCGAGAACCTCAACAAACCGATCTGTGCCATTCTATTGACCCACGCTCATTATGACCATATCATGAGTCTGGACTTGGTTCGCGAGACCTTTGGCAATCCTCCTGTCTATATCGCAGAGAGCGAAGCCAGCTGGCTCTACACTCCTGTCGATAATCTCTCCGGTCTCCCTCGCCACGATGATATGGCAGATGTGGTCACAAAACCTGCAGAACACACCTTTGTCTTTCACGAAGAATACCAACTAGAGGAATTTCGTTTTAAGGTTCTACCGACCCCAGGGCACTCTATCGGTGGTGTTTCCCTAGTCTTTCCTGATGCTCACCTAGTCTTGACGGGAGATGCTCTGTTCCGCGAAACAATTGGACGGACGGATCTTCCGACTGGTAGTACAGAGCAACTCCTTCATAGTATCCAGACCCAACTCTTCACCCTACCAAACTACGATGTCTATCCAGGACATGGTTCAGCTACTACTATCGCTCACGAAAAGGCCTTCAATCCCTTTTTCTAGCAAGATGATGACAATCGATAGCACAATTTAATACTCAATGAAAATCAAAGAGCAAACTAGGAAACTAGCCGCAGGTTGCTCAAAGCACAGCTTTGAGGTTGCAGATAAAACTGACGAAGTCAGCTCNNCGAAGTCAGTAACATATATCTACGGCAAGGCGAAGCTGACGTGGTTTGAAGAGATTTTCGAAGAGTATTAGAATTATAAAAAACGCATAATATCAGATGTAGAAAAGTTTGATACTATGCGTTTTATCATGAAAAGATTTTCTAAATCATCTCCTCAAATTGATTTTTTCACAGTCTAAAATATTTGATAGATAAACTATGAATTGGAGTTATTCTGACTCCTTACGAAAGCTAAATAATCCAGCAGTTAGAGTTAACATTCCAAATAGGGTGGCGAGAATTGAGTGATTTTCTCCAGTATTTGGCAAAGTCTTAGCTACTTGTTTCGAAATAGTTTCAGTCTTAGTTGCTAACGACTCAGCTTGAGTTTTTGTACTACTTGCGTCATTTCCTTTTTGTTCAGTATTACTACTATTTACAACTGGAACAGGAGTTGTACTACCTCCGTTATCACGGCTTGCGACAACTTTGAAAGTCATAGCATAGATACTGAAGTGATTGGTTTCAAAAGTAACCTTATCTGTATCTTGTTTGAACTTCAATGCCTGTAAAGTACCATCTGGAGCAACATAGTAAACATTTTCAACTGGCTTATCAGCAGAAAGACTTACTAGAACCATGCCATTTGGCTGGATAGCCTTACCATTCGCGTCATATAGATGAATGTCAAATGCCTTGTAGTCTTTTGATTCAAGTGAAGTCGGCTTGGTTTCTTCTACCTTGATATAGCTGACATTTTTGAGTGTTGCTTCTGAACCATGCACTTGAACGCTTCCAGCTTTGTTCGAAAGAACACGAGTATTGTTTGGGATGGCTGGATTAAGCGTAGGCGTTACGGGAGTTGTCGGTGTTATTGGAGCAACTGGTGTAACTGGATTTACAGGTTTCTCACTTGGCTTCTCAGTTGGTTTCACTGGCTTAGCAGGTTGTGGTTGATCAACTGGAACAGTAGGAACACTTGGTTGCTTGTCTGGCTTAGGTTGTTCACTTGGCTTAACTTCAGGTTTTACTTGCTCAGCTGGTTTTTCAGCAGGGTTCTTAAACAAGAAAACGTAAGTATCGTAGGTTTCACCAAATAGATTGTATGAATGAGTTTTAGTTTTCTCATCATAGCGATTTGTTTCTTCACTTGGGAATCCTGGATAATAGAGTTCTTCCAGTTTTCTATCCTTAGTTAATGTATAAACCTGAATATCTTCTTTCTTCTCTTTTGATTTGATAGTTAAAGAGATGCCACCACCTTGGAGAGTTCGATTTGTTCCGTAAGTTGGATTTCCATTTTTATTAGGAACTTCATAGAAGATTGTATAAGCTTCGTAGTTCATTCCTTCTAACTCTGGAACTTTTACTCGAACAAGAGCAGGTTTAAACCTACTGTCCATATCTCCAAATCCGCTACCTTTAAATTTTATCTCTTTACCGTTTTCGAACATCGGATTATTGAAATTCGAATTAAAAGTATTTACTTTTATGTGAGAGCCTGCATGAAGCAAGTCTGGTTCAGCTGTCCACCAACCGTAAGATGTTTTTTCTACATTTTCAACAGGAAGTGGAGCAGCAAGGTCGTTTGTTGTTAGAGTAGGGCGACCTGCTCCGTTAAACCAACGTTTTGGATTGTTAGTTCTATAAGGAATCTTTGGCAATCCAGCATTTTTAGCTGGTTCCACTGGTTTAGCAGGTTGCGGTTGTTCTGCAGGCTTAACCTCTGGTTGAGGGTTTTCTGCTGGTTTTGGAGATGGAACGGGTGTTTCAGCTGGTTTATTTTCAACCGGCTTGTTCTCAGCTGGTTTCGGCTGCACAGTTGGTTCAACTGTCTCCGCTGGTTTCGAAATTTCAGCAGGTTTTTCTGTTTCCGCTGGTTGCGGATCTTTAGGTGTTGGTTTTTCTGCTACTGGTTTATTTTTAGTGTAAATAAAATAGTAGCGGAAAAGATTATCTCCTTTACCATTTTTGTAGCCAGAACCACGCAAAGCATAGGCTGCATCATAGCTAACTCTGACAACTTTTGGATCTGGGTCAATATCTGGATGGTCTGCAGCTGATTTTACGACGTGGCTAAAAGTGTAGTCGGAGAATTTTTTTGCTGTTAGTATTCCATCTGCACTATCTTTGTCAGGTGCGTTCCATGTAGACCAAACTTCTGCTCGTTTTGGACTATCAATCCTTGATTCAGTAGTATATCCATATTTTTGAACACGATCAGCATCTAAGAAATCTGCTTGTATTTCATATGTTCGAGCGCTTATATCTGGTACTGCTTGCACAGCTCCAGGTTTTCCTGGGATTGGTCTATGGATTAGTTCATCTATGTCAACTCCGTTAGCAGCATAAAGCTTCTCATTAGCCTCAACTATTAGTTTATTACGCTCTTCTTGAGTCTTAGCTGCTCCATTCTTATAGGCTAAATCCTCTGCCACAATCCTCTTCATCTCTTCAGGATCTGTTATAGGTTGTTCTGGTTCAGGCGTTATGATTGGTAGGCCTGGCTCAGGGAGTTGATTAGTTGGATCGACGTTGTATTTTTTCTCGATCTCAGCATTTTTCTTGTCCTCTGCGATAGCTTCATCTGTTCCGTTTGCAAGAATGTTTCCCTCGGTCGAAGGTTTTTCGACAGACGCGGGCTCTTCTACTGGCTTTTCAGCAGGTTTCGAAACTTCTTTTCCTGGCTTTGGCTTAGCGATTGGGTCGAGCATACTGAAATCAACCCAGCTACCATTAGGTTTTGTTGCAGGTGTTGGTTGAGCAACATTAGGTTTAGCAGCAACATTTGGCTGCGGCGCAACGTTTTCCTCGGCATGCACCAAAGTTGGCACTGCAGCACTAAGAGTTACAGCAGAGAAAGTGACAATACCTAGTTTAGTTAGTTTATTCATAATTTTTCCTCCTTGGGAATGTAAAATTGCCTTTTTAGGCTTATAAAATAACAAAATCAACTTCCTTTCAAGACCACAAAAGCAAAATTTTGAGCCAACTCATTCTCTAAACATTTAATGTTCTTGATAGAAGCCTTAAATGAACCTTTATCCATTAACTGAACAATACAGCTATTACACTATTACATATCTTAATAATTTTTCAATTTTTTGTTACCATAAGCTCGCTAACTACTTTAGAGATAGGGAACTAAGTGTATCGCGTAACGACCGTTAAACGATACACAAAAAATACCAGTCTAATACAGGTTAAAAACACTGTTAAACTCGTATTTTTTAAATATTCATATTGTTGTTTTGACTGTTTCATCAAACGGTCGTTAATCGAAACAAATTTACAGCTTCATTCTACCATTTTTCCCTATTTTTAGCAATGATTTTCCGTTTTTTTTTGACGATTGTTCGCCACTTTATTGCGTTCTAACACTTTATATAGGGTTGATGTAGAAATTTGTTCAGCTTTTGCAATATTACGTATGCTTATATTTGAATGTAGATATTTGTTAAGTATCCGCTCCTCCTTTTCTTTTGAAATCCGTTTTGCTCCTAATCTAACACCATTTTCCTTAGCTTTTCGAAGTCCTTCTTTTGTGCGAAACCTCAGATTTTCCAGCTCATTTTCTGCCACAAAGCCTAAAATGACGCAAAGTAACCTGCCAATAAGAGAGTCTGTTTCTAGTTTTTCATGCAAACTGACTAGCTGAATATGATATTCATTAAATTGTTCAATAAGTTCTAGTAGCTTAAACATAGATCGAGTCAGTCTATCTAACTTATAGATAGTGAAAGTAACCTGCTTGCCATCTTTCGAAAAGTCAGAGGCCAGTTTTAAGGCTTTTGTAAGTTCAGGACGAGTGTTATTTGCACCAGATTCCTTTTCTATAAAAAGTTTATCGCAATGTTTGAGAGCTTCGATTTGCACTTTCAATCCTAGGTCTTGCTTATGAGTAGATACACGGGCGTAGCCTATGTTGATAGTCTTTTGAGACATAAAAATCCTCCTGTTATCTTGATACGGAGGGATATTTTACTATGAATTTTAAAATAAGAAAAGACTTCAATTTCATAATCCCTATGAACTACACCCCAAAAGCTAGATTATTCTATCTAACTTTTTAGGGTGTACATAGATAGGGAAGGTGTAATTATAGGAGTTTTACTTGTCTCTTTGTATTACCAAATAATCACGCGCTCTTCTGGTGAACGCCACATACCGTCTCCTTCTTTGACATCATAGGTTGTAAAGAAATCATCGAAGTTTGGTACTTGTACATTGACACGGAGTTTGGCTGGCGCGTGCACATCGACGCTAGCCAAAAGTTTCATAAATTCTGGACGACCTTTCATGCGCCAAATGCGACCGAAGTTGTAGAAGAATTCTTCTGCTGAGAAGTCTGCTTCTCTCTTAGCTGCTTCAAGCGCTGCAGCGATTCCTCCCAAGTCAGCCACGTTTTCTGACACAGTCAATTTACCGTTAATGGTTGCTCCATAAGAATCCTGTCCATCAAATTGGTCAATGACTTTTTGTGTTTTCTCCTTGAAGGCAACATAGTCGCTCTCTGTCCACCAATCCTTGAGGCTACCATTTTCATCAAAGGACGCTCCGTTGGTATCAAAGGCGTGGGAAATTTCATGAGCAATAACCGCCCCAATACCACCGTAATTAGCAGAAGATGACTGATGCAAGTCATAGAAAGGTGCCTGTAAAATAGCCGCTGGGAAGACAATCAGATTCTTCTGTGGATTGTAGTAGGCATTGACCATGTGAGCAGGCATACCCCATTCCTTGTAGTCAACAGGCTGGTTCCACTTGCTCCAACTGTGCTTGATTTCAACACGCGCAAAGGCTAGAGCATTATCAAAAAGACTGGCAGTTTCATTCACTACCTTATCCTTGTAACGTGCAGGCAATTCTTCTGGATAGCCAATATAAGGTTTGATAACATTGAGTTTGACGATGGCCTTGTCACGAGTTTCTGGAGTCAGCCAGTCATTTTTAGCCAAGCGTTCCTTATAGACATCAATCATAGTTGCTACTTTTTTCTCCACATCCGCCTTGGCTTCTGGAGAGAACTTCTCACGGGCGTACCAAAGACCCAGGGCTTGCTTGAAAGGTTCCTGTGCTAGATGATAAGCTGCTTTGACCTTATCTTTTGCCTCTGGAACTCCAGAAAGGGCACGGCTGTAGGCACCAGACAAAACACGGATATCCTCTGTTAAATAGCTGGTTGAAAGATTGACTACACTTAAAATTAAGTTTGCTTTGAGAAGAGGCCAAGCCTCTTCACTATAGAATTGATCTGCTGCTTGCCAGAAACGTTCCTCGTCTACAATAACCTTGTCTGGTACTTGTCCAAGAACAGCTTGGAAGAAGTCATTCAAAGGTAGAGCAGGCGCGAATTTCTTGAAATCTTCGTAAGAATATGGATGGTAAAGCTTGGCATATTCTGAACCTTCTTCATTAGAGAGCACCACTGCCGCAACTCGACGGTCCAATTCAAGTCTTTTTTCTAGCAAGTCTTCAATTTCTTCATCAGAGAAATCATAAGCCTTGAGGAGATTTGCGCTGCTTTCTTTCCAAAGAGTCAAGAGCTCTTCGCGCTGAGGATGTTCTTCTGCATAGTAGGTCGTATCTGGCAAGATTGTGCTTGGAGCGCTAGCCCATAGAACATTGATTCTAGCATCCATAAAGTCTGGCGATACACCAAAAGGAAGGAAGTTTGGTTTTCCTGCAAGCTCAAACTCTGCTAGTTTAGCTGTAAAATCCGCAAAAGTCTCCAACTCTTGGAATTCTTTAAGGAGTGGTAAGACAGGTGTGATACCGTCAGCTTCTCTCTTGTCAAAATCACGAACTAGGCGGTGGTATTTGACAAAGTTTGCCAAGATAGCATCCTCAGGCACCTCTTCACCTGCTAACCACTTGTCTGTTGTCGCCAGCATCAAGTCTTCAATTTCCTGATCTAAATCAACAAAACCTCCCGTTTGAGACTTATCTGCTGGAATTTCAGCTGTCTGTTGCCATTCTCCATTGATAGCATCATAAAAATCATCTTGATAACGTGTCATCTTGTTCTCGCTTTCATTTGTATTTGTCTTTATCTTAACAAAAATCACTAGGGAATGCAATTAAAAATGAACTTTCCTTTTCTATCATTTTTCAGTTAGTATTTCAATTTTTTAAAAATTTTTTAAAAATTCACAAAAAAATTAATTGTCTGAAAAATGAATTGACAAAAAATATATAAAATGATAAAATTCTATCTATCTCATAGCTTTGCTACTTGAAATTTAAATATTAGGAGGTAGATTTTATGCTTAAGCAAAAACGTGTTCATTCTGTAAGTATTGCAGGAATCGCAGTGCAGTAAAGGATAGTAATACTTTCTTCACCGAGGCTGGTAACTAAACTTTCTCTAGTTACCTTTTCTTTTAATTGATATAAGGAGATATAATGGATCTACTAAAAGCTCGTCCAAAACTAAAAAAGGCTTACCCAGTAGTATATAAAGACGGATCGGTCTATATAGGTGGGTTTGGAGAAATTACAGAACATGAAGACCCTAGCGGAGCTATTGAATACATGCTCAAAAAAATGGATGGAATTAATACTGTCGAAAAAATCATAAGAGAAGTTTCAGAAACCTACAGTGAACTATCACCATCTGATGTAATGGAAGCTATTGATGAAATCAGTAAAGAACGATTTATCGAGGATTTAAATCTTACTGGTTCTAAAATATTATTCAAGTATGAATTAGAACGTTATCACAGAAACATCAACTTTTTTCATCTTACGCAACTTTAAGTGAAAATAAATATATTTCTCAAAAAAAATTAATTGATTCAAAAATTGGAATTATTGGATTAGGCGGATTAGGATCTCACATTATATATGACTTAGCTGGCTTAGGTATAGGAGAAATAAAAGCTGTTGAATTTGATGTCGTTGATATATCTAATTTAAATAGACAAATTTTATATAACTTTGATGATATAGGAAAGAGTAAAGCAAGTATAGCAAAACAACGCATCTATGAATTTAATCCTCAAATAAAATTTACTGTTGATGAAAAGAAAATCAATTCATCTGAAGATGTTGTTGAATCATTCCGAGGATTCGACTGCTTAATACTAGTTGCGGATAGACCTAAAATTAAACTAGCAAGATGGGTAAATGAAGCTATAGTAAAGCTGAATATTCCTTTATTTTGTGCAGGTTTAGAAGCGCAACGAGCCCTGCAATATACTATTATCCCCAAAATATCTGGATGCATAGATTGTTGGAGAAATACTATCCAAAAAGAACACCCTATTTCTCACCTAATCCTTGAAGAAAGAACTCGTTTAAATTTAGTTGGTGACAATACTGCCATAGCTCCTCTAGTATCTGTAGCAACTGGTATCATTTGTTCAGAAGTTACAAAATATATCACTGGTATCGGTGAATTAACTACTGTAGGCCAATTAAAATCTATAGATATGAATACAATGACTACAAAAATAGCCGAGCATTGGCATATAGATCCCAATTGTATAACCTGTCGTGGAGGTAATATTATTGAATAGAAATTACAAAATATTGTGGCTAACATTTCTTGTATCCAACTTTGGTGATTGGCTAAGAAAATTAGCTCTACCTTTGCTAGTATTTGAGAAAACAGGATCTCCATTTCATATGGCTACTCTATACGGTATTTCATTTTTACCATGGATTTTATTTTCTCTAGTAGGAGGTATATTAGCAGATAAATTCAAAAAAGTATATATCATTTCAATATGTCATTTAATCTCATTAGTCATTCTAAGTTTGCTAATAATATCTTTTAAAAATGATAATATACTCTTACTCTTAATTTATATTTTAACCTTCCTGCTCTCCTCTACAGAGCCATTAGTCCACCCAGCATTTCAAAGCTTGTTACCACAGATTGTAACAGACAATCAGCTATCAAAAGCCAATTCAGGAATCCAACTTATTGACAATACATTAAATCTTATTGGTCCTATGATTAGTGGTTCTGTTCTATTACTTATTAATCCAGCTAAAGTTTTATGGGTCAATGCTCTTACCTTTTTAATTGCCAGCCTATTAATTCTCTGCATAAAAACTCCAGAAAATACACTAGTAAATATCTCTAAAAAAGAGAGTCTTTCTAAAACAATATCTATTGGTTTGCACTATGTAAAAAATGATAAAATCATCCTAAGTGGAGCTATTCTTTTTTTTGGAACAAACTTTGGCATTCATATATTTCAGGCCAACTTAGTTTACTATATTACAGATGTTCTAGGCTATACCTCCTTTCACTATGGATTAATACTCTCAATAGCTGGTGTAGGAGCTATATTAGGTGCTATTCTTGCCCCTGAATTAATTAAAAAGTTTAGATATGGAAAAATCCTCTCCATCAGTACAATGCTAGCTGGTCTATCTACTATGTTGCTATCAATTAACACAAACTATATATATATGGGAGTATTTTTAGGTTTGAGTAATATGTTTGGCAATATCAATGCCATTACATATTTTACGTTACGACAAAAAGTTGTCAAAAAAGAAATGTTGGGACGTGTTGTTAGTATTACTAGAATGATCTCATTTGCTTCTATCCCCTTAGGAGCATACCTTGGAGGGATACTTGTTTCACATAACTTAACTATCATAAGTATTCTAATATTAGCAGGTACTATAAGATTTCTTGCAGGGGGATTTAGTTACTTTAGTCCATTAACCAAAAGTAAAAACTATTGATGTTTAAAGTGTGATATACTTATTCAAAATAATTCATCAAAGAATCGCTCATACTCAACAAAAATCAAAGGGTAAACTAAGGGGTTATCCATGGATAGATTAAAACACTTTTTGAAGTACAGATAGTAAATCTAATTAAAGAATCTTTAAAATCATAAAAACGCATAATATCAGGTGTATAAACCTTGAGATTATGCGTTTTATTAGACCTCCTACTAAATATATAGCAAAATAGAGTTAGTTGGAGTTGGAGCTGGAGTAGTACAATGCTGCTTCTAAGGCATTTTTATAATTTACTTTGAATTTCTAACAATGTTTTAAAAAACTCGGTGGACTATTCCAAATTCAATCCACTATATATTGATTCCCTTGTGTGATGTGTAAAGATTTTTTAATGACTTATTTTAATTTTTTCAAAAATTAACTTGACTTAATTTTTTTTTTAAGGTATATTAAGAGACAGGAGGAATATAAATTTATGATACGTATCGAAAACCTCAGTGTCTCCTACAAAGAAACGTTGGCACTTAAGGATATTTCACTAGTGCTCCATGGACCAACAATTACCGGCATCATTGGTCCAAACGGCGCTGGGAAATCAACACTATTAAAAGGTATGTTGGGAATTATCCCACATCAAGGTCAGGCATTTCTCGATGACAAGGAAGTTAAAAAATCCTTACACCGAATTGCCTATGTCGAACAAAAAATCAATATCGACTACAACTTTCCCATCAAGGTCAAGGAATGCGTCTCGTTAGGACTATTTCCCTCTATTCCTCTCTTTCGAAGTTTAAAGGCTAAACATTGGAAGAAAGTGCAAGAGGCCCTTGAAATCGTCGGCCTAGCTGACTACGCTGAACGTCAAATTAGTCAACTGTCTGGAGGTCAATTCCAGCGGGTCTTGATTGCCAGATGTTTGGTGCAGGAAGCCGACTATATCCTCTTGGATGAACCCTTTGCTGGGATTGATTCTGTCAGTGAGGAAATCATCATGAATACGCTGAGAGATTTGAAAAAAGCTGGGAAGACGGTTCTCATCGTTCACCACGACCTCAGCAAGATTCCCCACTACTTCGATCAAGTCTTACTTGTCAATCGAGAAGTGATTGCCTTTGGTCCAACAAAAGAAACTTTTACCGAAACCAATCTAAAAGAAGCTTACGGTAATCAACTCTTTTTCAATGGAGGTGACCTATGATTGCAGAATTTATCGATGGATTGCAAAAATTCCATTTCCTACAAAATGCCTTGATAACAGCTATTGTCGTCGGGATTGTAGCTGGAGCTGTGGGATGTTTCATTATTCTACGCGGGATGTCACTCATGGGAGATGCCATTTCACATGCTGTCTTACCAGGTGTAGCACTCTCCTTCATCTTGGGCCTTGACTTCTTTATCGGAGCCATTGTCTTTGGATTGCTAGCTGCCATCATCATTACCTACATCAAAGGAAACTCGATTATCAAAAGCGATACCGCCATCGGCATTACCTTTTCTTCTTTCTTAGCCCTCGGTATCATCTTGATTGGTGTCGCTAAAAGTTCAACTGACCTTTTCCATATCCTTTTTGGTAATATTCTGGCCGTCCAAGATACGGATATGTTTATTACTATGGGTGTGGGGGCAGCCATCCTCTTGTTAATCTGGATTTTCTTCAAGCAACTCTTGATAACTTCCTTTGATGAACTCTTGGCTAAAGCCATGGGAATGCCTGTCAATTTCTATCACTACCTTCTCATGGTACTCCTGACTCTCGTGTCTGTGACAGCCATGCAAAGTGTCGGAACTATCCTGATTGTAGCCATGCTGATTACCCCAGCTGCAACTGCTTATCTGTATGCTAATAGTCTGAAAAGCATGATTTTCCTTTCCTCAACCTTCGGAGCTACTGCTTCAGTTTTGGGACTCTTTATTGGCTATAGTTTTAATGTTGCGGCAGGTTCTAGTATCGTGCTTACAGCTGCTAGTTTCTTTCTCATTAGCTTCTTTATCGCTCCCAAACAACGATATTTGAAACTGAAAAATAAACATTTGTTAAAATAAGGGGCAAAGCCCCAATAATAAATTGGAGGATCTAATGAAAAAATTAGGTACATTACTCGTTCTCTTTCTTTCCGTTATTGCTCTTGTAGCATGTGCTAGCGGAAAAAAAGATGCAGCTTCTGGTCAAAAACTAAAAGTTGTTGCTACAAACTCAATCATCGCTGATATTACTAAAAATATTGCTGGTGATAAAATTGATCTTCATAGTATCGTTCCGATTGGGCAAGACCCACACGAATACGAACCACTTCCTGAAGATGTTAAGAAAACTTCTGAGGCAGACCTCATTTTCTATAACGGTATCAACCTTGAAACAGGTGGCAATGCTTGGTTTACAAAATTGGTAGAAAATGCTAAGAAAACTGAAAACAAAGACTACTTTGCAGTCAGCGAAGGCGTTGATGTTATCTACCTTGAAGGAAAAAATGAAAAAGGTAAAGAAGACCCACACGCTTGGCTCAACCTTGAAAATGGGATTATCTTTGCTAAAAATATCGCCAAACAATTGAGCGCCAAAGACCCTAACAACAAGGAATTCTATGAAAAAAATCTCAAAGAATATACTGATAAGTTAGACAAACTTGATAAAGAAAGTAAGGATAAATTTAATAACATCCCTGCTGAAAAGAAACTCATTGTAACCAGCGAAGGAGCATTCAAATACTTCTCTAAAGCCTATGGTGTCCCAAGTGCTTACATCTGGGAAATCAATACTGAAGAAGAAGGAACACCTGAACAAATCAAGACCTTGGTTGAAAAACTTCGCCAAACAAAAGTTCCATCACTCTTTGTAGAATCTAGTGTGGATGACCGTCCAATGAAAACTGTTTCACAAGACACAAACATCCCAATCTACGCACAAATCTTTACTGACTCTATCGCAGAACAAGGTAAAGAAGGCGACAGCTACTACAGCATGATGAAATACAACCTTGATAAGATTGCTGAAGGATTGGCAAAATAATCTAGATATTAGTTTATCTATTACTAGGTTCTTGTCTCTCTTTACATTACTTCTAATATTAGCTTTGTTAGTTCTATCTCTAGCTACAAAACAGCGTTTATAAGAATAAAGATTTCTTAAATCAGTACGAACGAAGTGAGTTTTTACCAGATATTTCTCACTGTAGTGGTATCCTAGATAAGAACTTTGATCTTATCTAGGACGGAATTTTTGAGCCCTAGGGCTCAAAAATTAGGGATGAAGTTCCGAAGGAAGTTGCTCCCGTCCGCACTACCTTCGAGAAATATCAAATAGATAAAAAATCTGAAAAACGTCATTCTCACATGAGCTGGCGTTTTTTCTATGCACACATTTCCGGTCAAATCATTGGAAAATTCTGACCGTTTCAGCTACAATGGAAGAAAAAAGATTGGAGTATCTTATGGTAACTTTTCTCGGAAATCCTGTGAGCTTTACAGGTAAACAACTACAAGTCGGCGACAAGGCGCTTGATTTTTCTCTCACTACAACAGACCTTTCTAAAAAATCTCTGGCTGATTTTGATGGCAAGAAAAAAGTCTTGAGTGTCGTGCCTTCTATCGATACAGGCATCTGCTCAACTCAAACGCGTCGTTTTAATGAAGAACTGGCTGGACTGGACAACACGGTCGTCTTGACTGTTTCTATGGACCTGCCTTTTGCTCAGAAACGTTGGTGTGGTGCTGAAGGTATTGAAAATTCCATCATGCTCTCAGACTATTTCGACCATTCCTTTGGACGTGATTACGCCCTCTTAATCAATGAGTGGCACCTATTGGCACGCGCGGTCTTTGTCCTCGATACTGACAATACGATTCGCTACG
Organism: Streptococcus sp. 1055; assembly: GCF_013276815.1. Lineage (NCBI taxonomy): Bacteria > Bacillati > Bacillota > Bacilli > Lactobacillales > Streptococcaceae > Streptococcus > Streptococcus sp. 1055. Next base: position 13,856 of record NZ_VMLT01000132.1, read on the forward strand.
TTGAATACGTGGACAATATCAACTCTGAACCAAACTTCGAAGCCGCAATTGCAGCTGCTAAAGCCCTATAGAAAAAATCCTCTGTCACAAAGAGTTTCCTGCTCTTTGAAACGGAGGATTTTTGTTTACGAGTAAATACAAGTTCAATCAGCTAAAAATAACTACCTTATGCTCAATGAATATCAAAGAGTAAACTAAGATTCTAGCCTCAGGCTACTCAAGACACTGTTTTGGGTTGCAGATGGAAGCTGACCTGGTTTGAAGAGATTTTCGAAGAGTATTACTCTACAGATTTCAAGGCTTCAAGCATATCAACCTTTCTCAGATGGCGATTGACGAAGAAACCAAGCAAGGTCAAAATGATGCTTACTGCTGCCACTGGGATTACATAGACTTCCCAGCCTACCTGCGGATAAAAGAGAATAGTCGCAGGCGAAATCATTTGAATCAAAAATTGGTGTAAATAGAAACCAGATACCAGACCAAGTACGATTCCAACAAGGGACAGCACAATCGTCTCACGGTAAATGTAGAGAGTGACTTCATTATTATGAAAACCGAGAACCTTGATAGTGGAGAGTTCACGGATTCTCTCAGCCACGTTGATATTGGTTAGATTGTAAAGGATAACAATAGCCAACAGAACCGATACGATAACTAAGATGGTCATGGTCTGATTGAGTGAACTAGCGACGGAGTCAAAGAGTCGAATGGCTGAAGCATTCTGGACGACGCTGGACACCGCAGCTTGATTCATAAGTAAGCCGGCCTGCCTTTCGATACTAGTAGCACTGGTATCCCTTAACGAGACCAAATAAGTGTTGGCTTGGGGTAGCTGTCCGTAAAGTTGCTCATAGCTAGCCTGACTCATATAAATAAAGTGACCAACGTAGTTCTCAGTAATAGCAGCGACCGTTAGTTCCTTACCTTCAATTTCCAGAGTTTGCCCAAGCTTGACACCTGCCAACTGGGCTAGTTTAGCTGTAATAACGACGCCATCTTTTAATGTCAGCTCCTGCTGATGATTTTGCAGATGAATAAAGGGAGTCAAATCCTCCTTCTCTGTCATCATAAGGGTAATAGTTTGAAGACCAGCTTTACCTTTGAAATCCTTGTCTAGCGTTTTAGAATAGATTTTCTGGTAGGCTTTGATGTCCTGCCCTTTCAACACTTCTTCCAACTCTGCCTTGTCTTGATTGGTCGCACTAGGATTTTCAGAGACAATCATCTGATACTGTTGGATTTGTTGAAACTGTTTAGACGGAACTCCTGCTACAGAGGATTGGATTCCCAAACCTGCAAAGAGCAGGGCTACAGAACCTGCCACACCAAAGATCGTCATCAACATCCGCTGCTTATAACGAAAGATATTGCGAGCTGTTACCTTATGAGTAAAACTGAGACGGCACCAGATAAAACTGATGCGCTCTAGTAAGATTTTAGCTCCTTTAACAGGCGGTTTAGGTAGTAAAAGCTGGGCTGCTTCGTCATGAAGTTCTCTACGAGCTACCAAGTAGGCTGGTAACACACTCGCCAACCAACTCAAAGCAAGAGCCAGTAAGCTATAGGTCCAATAGAACTGAATCTGGGTTTCTCCCACCACCATGCCTTTTGTAATGACACTTGAAATCACACCGGCTAATAAATAATGGCCAAGTATACTACCTAGAGCTGTTCCGACAGTCCCAGCTACTAGACCGTAAAGGAGAAACTTGGCAATAATATCCTTGCTACGATAACCCAAGGCCTTAAAAATCCCTGCATGAGTTCGCTCTTCATCCACAAAACGAGTCATAGTTGTAAAGGTCACCATAGCTGCTACGGCATAAAGCACTACAGGAAAGATATTGCCCACTGCCCGAATACTGGCTGAAGCATTACTGTACATGAGGTAGCCTTGACCGCCAGGTATGGTCTGACGATTATATACTTGATACTTGGGCTCAGCTAAATCATCCAAGACTTGCTGATGTTTTTCTAGTTTTTCCTTTTCTTGGTCTAGATTTTGTTCAGCCTGCTTTAGCCTATCCTCTTCCTTGCTCAATTCCTGCTTGGCTTGGGTAAGTTGAGCACTGGCCTGCTCTCTCTGGGCTTGAGGAAGCAAGGCTAGTTGACTTTCCTGAGCCTGTAAACGAGCTTGAGCAGCTGCTAAACGACGCTTACCTTCCTGCAAATTAGTCTCAGCCTTGTCAAGGGTCTCTTGACCTTTGTCTAGAGACTCTTGTCCTTCTTTTTTCAAGAGTTGCAGACGTGCCTTGCCATTATCTGACAAAGCTTGTTCTAAATCTTCCTGATGCTGTTTGGATTTTTCTTCATAAGCTGATGAAAAAGCATTTAAGTCTGCTAAATCTTGATATTTCAAACGAGCTATATTGTAGACTTTCTGATCAAACTGACTAGGTAAAATCACCCCATAGGCTGTCAGAGTTCCACTTCCACTTCCTGCGTAGCCCATATCTCGCTGGGAGAGGATTTCAGCTGAATCCACAAAACCAGTAATGGTATAAGTATGGTCTTTTAAAGAGGAATGACCCTCTTCTTTTTCTTTAAAACTAATCTCCTGTCCCACACTATATTGACTCTGCAGATGACTGGCCAAAGCGATTTCCTTGTCTGACTGAGGAAGTCGTCCCTCTCTTAGTTGAAAGATTGAAATTCGCTCTGGTTTGGAATACAGCCGAATGGCATCCTGCCCATTCTCCATAGCCACATCTGTCAAATAGCCAAACTCGACCTCTGCACCCTCTATCTGTTCTAGTTCTTCTTGATCTGCTTGATCCAAACCATAGTTAGACATAACCGCCAAATCCAAGGTTTGAGCAGTTGTTAAATAAGCATTAGCTGTCGCCTCCATGTTGGGACTGGTTACTTTGAGGCCTACTAGGGCTAGAGATCCCAACATCATCAAGGTCAAGATGGATAAAAAACGCCCCTTGGAGCCTGTGAAGGACTGAATTAAGTCCTTCCAATAGGTTTTTCGCTTGATCATGCTAGTACTCCAAACTGTCGATATCCTGAGGATGCTGGTTGAGCACCACATCCTTGACACTGGCATCGTGCATATGAATCACGCGATCAGCAATGGGCGCTAAAGCTCCATTGTGAGTCACGATGATTACCGTTGCTCCCTTTTGACGAGACATGTCTTGGAGTATTTTCAAGACTTGCTTGCCCGTCTGATAGTCCAAGGCGCCTGTCGGTTCGTCACAAAGGAGAATTTTAGGATTTTTGGCTACCGCGCGTGCAATGGAGACTCGCTGTTGCTCCCCTCCAGAAAGCTGGGCTGGAAAGTTATTGAGACGATGAGCCAGACCTACATCTGTCAAGACCTGTTCAGGATCCAAGGCATCTGTCACAATTTCTGAGGCCAATTCCACATTTTCCTTAGCTGTCAGATTGGACACTAGATTATAAAACTGAAAAACAAAACCGACATCATTTCTACGGTAATTAGTTCTCTGGTGGGAATTGTAGTCGGCAATATTGGCACCATCAATCCAGATTTCCCCCTCATCATTGGTATCCATTCCCCCAAGAAGGTTAAGAACCGTTGACTTGCCTGCACCAGATGCACCTAGAATAATAACCAATTCACCCTTTTCAATTTCAAAATTCACATCGCGATTGGCCACAATCTCCGTGTCCCCAACCTGATAACGCTTGTAACAGTGTTTCATCTCAATATAAGCCATCAGTGCCACCCTCTCTTAAACAAATTACTTCCTACTATCATTATATCGCTTTTTCAAGCCATTGGAAACTGGGAACAAAAACAAAAAGCCTAGAAATCAATTCTAGACTTACATTTTTTTATTTTCCAAGGTAGTATTCAGAAACAACGTTCAATTTTTCGTCGAATTCGAATACCAATGGTGGGAAGTTAGGGATTTCCACGTCCATGATCTCGTCATCTGACAAACCTTTGATGTGTTTTACAAGGGCACGGATTGAGTTACCGTGAGCTCCTACGAATACGTTTTTACCATCTTTAAGAGCTGGAGCGATTTTATCTTCCCAGAATGGAAGAGCACGTTCCAAAGTCACTTTCAAGTTTTCAGCATCTGGGATTACTGAGTCGTCAAGTGAAGCATAACGACGGTCTGTGTGAGCTGAGTGCTCATCATCACGGTCCATATTTGGAGGCAATACATCGTATGAACGACGCCAGATGTGAACTTGCTCATCACCAAATTGCTCAGCAGCTTCAGCTTTGTTTTTACCAGTCAAACCACCGTAGTGACGTTCGTTCAGGCGCCATGATTTTTCAACTGGAACCCACAATTGGTCAGAAGCTTCAAGAGCCAAGTTCGTTGTTTTGATAGCACGTTTCAATACTGAAGTGTAAGCTTGGTCAAATTCGATACCAGCTTCTTTGATCAATTTACCAGCGTCAATCGCTTGTTGTGTACCTTTTTCAGACAAATCAACATCAGCCCAACCAGTGAAAAGGTTAGCTTTGTTCCATTCAGACTCACCGTGGCGAGCAAAAACCAATTTTACCATTAGATGGATTCTCCTTCAAATTTTCCGAGGTTTCCCCTCGTTTATCTATTCTATTCTACACAATTTTTCACAAAAAAGCTAGTCAAAACCAAAAAGGAAAGGACTGTTTGGCAATCCTTTTCCTTCTTAGTATCATACAACAACCTTACTTCTCTTCAAATCCTTCTGCGACTGCGTCCGCGAAGTTTTCTTCTACGATGCTTGCACAGTGGTCACAGATGACTGCCTGGTAGCTGCGTTCTGCTGTCGTTGGGTCGATACGACGGCAACGGTCACATACTTGGCCTGCAGCGCGTTCAACTGTGAAGGCTACATCTTCGAAGCTAACAGCAGTTTCTGGAGCTGGTCCCTCTGCGATGGTCAATTCAGACACGATTAAAAGTTGAGCTACATTGCTGTTTACTGCTTCGAGTAAAGTTTTCACTACTTCGTTTGGATAAACAATCAAGTGAGCTTCAAGTGATTTCCCGATAACTTTTGCATTACGCGCTTCTTCCAAGGCTTTTTGAGCTTGTCCACGGAAGTCCATAAAGGCTGCCCATGTATCCAAGATTTCTTCTTGGTTAGCAAAAGTTTCCGCTTCTGGCAATTCTGACAATTGAACGAAGTCTTCAGCTTCAAACTCAAGATATGACCAGATTTCTTCCGCTGTGTGAGGAAGGATTGGTGTCAAGAGTTTGGTGATTTTGACAAGAATGTCATAGAAGACAGTCTGCATTTGACGGCGTTCCAGTGATTTGGCACCTTCGATGTAAACAACATCTTTGGCAAAATCAAGGTAGAATGCTGACAAGTCAACGTTGATAAAGTTCACCAAGGCCTTATAGATTGTCAAGAATTCAAAGTCCGCATAGGCATCACGAATGGTCTTGACAAGCTGGTTAAAGCGAATCGTCATGTACTTATCAACTGAGCGAAGCTCTTCGTATGCTACTGCGTCTTGAGCTGGGTTAAAGTCAGATGTATTGGCAATCAAGAAACGAAGGGTGTTACGAATCTTACGGTAAGTTTCAGAGACTTGGCTCAAGATATCCATAGAGATACGCACGTCGTTGCTTGAATCCACACTTGTTACCCAGAGACGCAAGATTTCAGCACCAAATTGTTTTTCAACATCACTTGGAGCAATGGTATTTCCAAGAGATTTAGACATCTTCTCACCTTTACCGTCAAGGGCAAAACCTTGTGACAAGATTTGCTTGTAAGGTGCTACGCCATGGTTGGCAACAGATGTGATGAGTGATGAGTTGAACCAACCACGGTATTGGTCAGAACCTTCTAGGTAAAGGTCTGCTGGGTAAGTCAACTCAGGACGGTTTACCACAACTCCATTCCATGATGAACCTGAGTCAAACCAAACGTCCATGATATCTGTTTCTTTTTTGAACTCGCCATTTGGTGAACCTGGATGAGTAAATCCTTCTGGCAAGAGGTCCTTAGCATCACGTTCCCACCAAATACTTGAACCATGTTCCTCAAAGAGTTGAGCCACATGTTCAATCGTTTCAGCAGTCATGATCGCTGTGCCGTCTTCTGCGTAGAAGATAGGAAGTGGAACACCCCAAGCACGTTGACGAGAGATAACCCAGTCGCCACGGTCACGAATCATATTGTAAAGACGGACTTTACCCCATTCTGAGTGGAATTTCACTTTTTCAATTTCGTCCAAGATTTCTTGGCGGAATTTAGAAACTGAGGCAAACCATTGTGGTACTGCGCGCCAGATGATTGGTTTCTTAGTACGCCAGTCAAATGGGTATGAGTGAGAGATTTCTTCTTGGGCAAGAAGGAGGCTGCCGAGTTTTTCAATAACTGTTGGAACCACCTTGTCATAGAATTGACCTTCAAACTCAGGACCAGCATTCTTCATCATGATACCGCGTTCGTCAACAGTCACTGCGACTTCAAGATCATTAGCAATACCAACATTGTAGTCGTCCTCACCAAAACCAGGGGCTGTATGGACAATACCTGTACCAGAGTCAGTGGTAACGTGGTCACCAAGGATCACCAATTCATCTACATCTGTATCCCATGGGTGTTCTGTTACGATGTGGTTGAGTTCTTGACCACGGTAAGTTGCCAAGACTTGAACATCAACCCAGCCAAATTTTTCAGACAAGCTAGTCAATAATTCTGCAGCAACGACAAACTTACGAGTTTCACCAGCAGGTTGAACCAAAACGTAATCAATATCTGCACCAACAGTCAAACCACGAGAAGCTGTGATTGTGAATGGAGTTGTTGTCCAGACTACGATATAAGTATCTGTATCTAGAACACCTTTGCCATCTTTTACCTTATTAGCATAGTAAAGGGAAATTGAAATCAAGTCATGGTATTCAATCTCTGCCTCAGCAAGGGCTGACTCAGATGACCAAGACCAGTAAACTGGTTTTGCACCACGGTAGATATAACCTTTATTAGCCATCTCACCGAAGACACGGATTTGGGCTGCTTCATAATCAGGAGTCAAAGTCACATATGGATTTTCCCAGTCACCAGAAACACCCAAACGTTTGAAGTCTTCGCGTTGTTTATCTACTTGAGAAAGAGCGTATTCACGGCAAAGTTTCAAGTACTCAACCAAGTCCATTTCTTTGCGTTTGACACCTTGTTTTGCCAAAACTTGCTCGATTGGCAGACCATGAGTATCCCAACCTGGGATAAATGGTGCGTAAAAACCTGACATAGATTTTGAGCGAACAATGATATCTTTTGAAATCTTGTTCATAGCGTGTCCAACGTGGATATTTCCGTTCGCGTATGGAGGGCCATCATGCAAGGTGAAATGAGGTTTTCCTTGGTTCAATTCTTGACGACGTTGGTAAAGTTTTGCATCTTCCCATTCCTTTTGCCAAACTGGCTCTTTGGTCGGAAGGCCTGCACGCATTGGGAAAGCTGTTTTACCAAGATTAAGAGTATCTTTGAGTTTCATGGTATCTCCTTTATAAATAATAACAAATTAAAAACCACGACTGCCAAAAAGGACGAAAATCGTGGTACCACCTTTATTCGGAAAAAGATTTAGTCTTTCTCCCTCTTATCCCGTAACGTGGGGAACGTCAAATCTTACTCCATTCAGACTTGAGTTTTTGAGAGGATAATCTTATCAATAGGGATTACAGGACTCACACCATCTCCTGCTCGCTGGAAATATAAGGATAAGATATTGTTCTCAGAATATTTCTTATAAAATTGTAACGGATTCTTGCGGTGCTGCAAATCCTGGTGCTGAATCAAACGTTTCTATAGCTGGTGATGGACCTGACGGATGCACTGGAGCTACTTCTGGTTCTTCATACATTGGACCAACTGGTTGAGCAGGTTCTTCTTCCATTTGAGGACCCACTACAGGAGTTGGAGCTTCCACTTCCTGTTTAGTCTGAGCTTCAAATTCAGCCAATTCTTTATTGGCTGCTTCAATACGAGCCTGTAACTCTGCCATTTCTGCTTGAGAGAACTGACGTGTCATATCAATTGGTTCTTCCTCAATTGGAGCTGGAATCGGTTCTCCAAGTACCTCGCTAACCACTTCTTTAAAGGCTTCATCACTGGTTTGAAGATAAGTAGCTGTTGGGCGAAGAATATCTTCCCAGTCTGAAGATTCAACAATAGCCAACTGACTCTCAATTGTAGATTTGAGACGTTGGTGGAAGACACGGCTCTTATTCTTCAATTCTTCTGTTTCAACAGCAACTTTCTTAGCATTGTCTGTTGCTTGACGAAGAATCTCGTTTGCCTTATATTTAGCTTCTTCCAACAAGCGTTGCGCATCCTGCTCTGCTTGATGAATGATATTGTTTGAACGTTCATGTGCTGCTTGTTTCACTCGCTCAGCTGTGTCTTGGGCAATCAATACAGACTGGCTCAATGAATCTTTCATTTCGTCAAAGTAAGACAAACGCTCTTCTAAACTCTTAATACGCAAATCTTTATCATGATTCGCACGAACAAGATCTTCGTAATCACGAACCACAATATCTAAAAATTCATCGACTTCTTCTGGATCAAAGCCTCTGAATCGAGTTCCAAAGGTCTTGTCCTTTATTTCTAATGATGTAATTGGCATTCTATTCCTCACTTACTTAATAATAACTGGACGGTTATTTTTTTCTTCTCTTTTTTCGTTTGTCCCTTATCTTGAAGTAATCTCAAGCGACCAAATTTTCTCACACTAATCAAATCTCCAACTTGAACAGTGTAATCTGATTTGTCTACCACATGATAATTTACTTGGACAAGTTTCTTTTCAATCAACTGGTTTGCTTGATTCCTAGATAGTTTCAAAACATTTGATAAAAGAACATCTAATCGAAAACTAGACACAGATAAATCCAGTTCTCGATACTGTTCTAGCTTATCTATTTTCTCGGCGAAAGGACGTTCCTCCAGCGAAACAGGTATACGGCCAATTTTCTTTAATCCATCTTGAAAGAGAAGAAGAAACTGCTGATTAATCATAATCTGCGCCCGTTCTTCATCTACTAGGATATCTCCAAAAAGTTTCCGTTCAATCCCTAATTGATTGATGACTGTCCCTAAAATCTTAGCATGCGTTAAATGTTCAAATTTATTGGAATACACAATTTCCTGAAGAGATATTTCAAAATCTGAAAACTCTGGTTGGAAATAATCTGGGTATAATAAAACTCGAACATACTCACTCGAGACAAATTCCCCACTACTGCTACAAGCAAGACCATAGGTTTTGGCCAAAATCTTTAATAGCTTCTCCTGATGAGGATTGATAAAAGGAGTTAAAAAAGGAGCATAGCTATCTTCTACCTTCTTTATCCATTCCATTCCCTTGTCAAGAAAGGGACGATCTTCTATGGAGAAATGCTGATAAATCCCTTTATTCATCCTATCATCGCCAGAAAACGGACTAGGTTTTCTCCTAAAAATCGAACCAAAACAATCGCAACCCAAACAGATAAATCAAGGCCCGCTATCTGTAAAGGCAGGCGTTGCAAGGGAGCAAGCACTGGTTTTACCAACGCTACAATCCAACGACCCAAACTGGATTCGTAGGCGCCTGGAAACCAAGACATGACAGCAAAGGCTACCAAAATCAGGGAGTAAATATCCACTGCATTATAAATCATACGAATTAAAAAAATCATTATCGTACTCTATTTCGTCTCATATCAAAATCAAACTCACCCTGTTGATCTTCATCTGGCAAACGAATATCTTCTACATTCACAATAACATTCACTGGTGTCAACAGATACATGGTAGAAGCTACTTTTTTCAGACTTCCAGCTAGAACATGGCAAGCCCCATCCAGGTAATCCAAACAACGACGAGCCTGCACTTCAGTCATATATTGAAAATCAATCAAGATACTTTCGTTTCCTGCCAATAAATCAACAATTTCTGTTGCGTCTTCATATTTTCTAGGATAACGAACATCTATAATGACCTTATCAGTTGCACGCTGACTCTGATTTGCCAATTCCTGTTGTCTTGCATGAAGTCTGGTGATATTGTTCTCCTTTGTTCCAGCTGATTGTGGAGTTTGAGTGATTGGGAGAGCCGGTTCCTGTGAAGAATTTACTGGAGTAAACACAGGCTCATCTCTTTTTTCATAAGGGAGACTTGAATCCTCATCCTCCGTAAAATAATCTATAAATCTATCGAATCTATCTTTTAAAGACATGGTTCTCTCCTACTTAAAAAATGCTGTACCTATACGAACAAAGGTGGAACCGAATTGAATCGCTTCTTTATAATCACGACTCATTCCCATACTTAACTCGGTCATAGGCATATTTGGAATTTGTTTTTCTTGGATTTCTCTTTGTAAATCTTGGGCCGCCTTGAAAATCTCTTTCAACTGCTCACTGCTAGCCTCAAAAGGTGCCATCGTCATTAAACCGACATATTCAATCTTATCTAGTCTGGCTAACTCTGGCAAGATTTCCAGCAGTTCCTCTCTCGAAAAACCGTGTTTGCTTTCTTCTTTAGAAATATTTACTTGAAGGAAACACTTGATGACTCGGTCACTTCTTTTTTGAATTTCCCCTGCTAGCTTTACTGAATCCAAGGCATGGAAATAATCAACGTATTGAATGACATCTTTCACCTTACGTCTTTGCAAGGTACCAATCAAATGCCAAGTCACATCTCGATCTTTTAGAGCTTCATATTTTTCCAGAAACTTATCGACACGATTTTCACCGATATGATGAACACCTAGCGGAAGCAAGGCTTCCGCTGTCGGTACATCTACATACTTGGTAACTGCAATGACAGAGACTGAACCACTCTCTCGATGAGCACTCAGACTAGCCTCTGCGACTTCTCGAAAAACAAGTTCTGTATTTTCTTTTACATTCATTTACTTAACGATTTTTGAAAAATGGAGGTGTATCCAATTCATCTTCATCTTGTGATGTTGGGGCTTCAAAGCGTTCAACTGGAGAAACGACTGAATCTGTTGTACGAACAATCGATTCACGGCGAAGATCCCAATCACCAAAAGCAGATGCCTGAGTTGGTTCCAAACGACGTGGATTTTGTTTTGGCAATTCAGCTGTTTCTGCCATATCAAAATGACGATCAAAGCCATGTGAATGAGCTGGTTTCACTGTCTCACGGTAGTTAGTAGTCGGTCTAGCTTGTGGAGCAACAGCCTTCTCTACGCGGTCTTGACGAACACCCGTTGCGACAACTGTTACACGAATTTCATCACGCATACTTTCATCAATTGAAGTACCGAGCCAGATGTTCACTCCTTGACCTGCTGCCTGGTTCACAATTTGTGAAGCCTCCTCAGCTTCAATCAAGGTTAAATCGAGACCACCAGTTACGTTGACAATCACATCTTCTGCTCCATCAATTGTTGTTTCAAGAAGTGGAGAGTAAATTGCCTTACGCGCCGCTTCTACCACACGTTCTTCTCCACTACCGATACCAATACCCATGAGAGCATTCCCTTTATTTGCCATAACTGTTTTCACATCGGCAAAGTCAAGGTTAATCAATCCTGGATTGGTAATCAAATCGGTAATCCCTTGAACACCTTGACGAAGTACGTTATCCGCTTCGCTAAGTGCTTCAAGAAGAGGAGTTTTCTTATCAACAATTTCAAGCAAGTTGTTGTTTGAAATAATCAATAGAGTGTCTACATGCTCACGAAGTTGGTTGATTCCTTCTACAGCAAATTGTCCACGTTTGCTTCCTTCAAAACCAAACGGACGTGTTACAACACCAACTGTAAGAGCACCTAAATCTTTAGCGATACGAGCAATAACAGGAGCAGCTCCAGTTCCAGAACCTCCTCCCATACCAGCAGTGATGAAGACCATATCTGCACCACTGATAGCTTCCGTCAGTGTTTCTTCGCTTTCTTCAGCAGCTTTACGACCAACCTCAGGTTGACCTCCTGCACCCAAACCACGAGTCAATTTAGGCCCCAACTGAATAACAGTCTCAGCTTTTGTACTACTCAATGCTTGTACATCTGTGTTTGCTGCGATAAATTCTACGCCTGTAACACCTTCGTCGACCATACGGTTGATGGCATTGCCACCACCTCCACCGACACCAATTACCTTAATCACTGCACCTTGAGCAGCAGCTGTATCAAATGAAAATGTCATAATTTATTTTTCCTCTTTATTCGTCAAACATGCTTCCGATCAAGCCACGGAAACGATCTGCTAATTTCGGCTTATTTTGTGAAGCTTGTTGGAAATCCGCCATTGGTTCTGTAGGAGCCACCGGCTCTACTTCTGGAGCAGGAGCTGGTTGAACAGGCGTTGATTGTACAAACTGAGCTGTTTTTTGCAGCATCCCACCAAAACTAATTGGCTGATGACTTAAGTCATTCTCACCTTTTATCGCTCCTTGAGCCAAAAGATTAACTTCTGTTAATTGACCCGCAAATTCTGATAAACTAATCACATGCGCAAAGGCTGGATTACGGATACCAACTTGATTTGGAACATAAAGCTTGACACGGACGCCAAAGACTTCCTGAGCAAGCTCAACCATACCTGGTAAAATGGCATTCCCACCGATTAAGACAATACCACCAGGGAGGTCCAATAGACGCCTTCTATCTAATTCTTGCTTGATTTGTTCAAGGATGTGCTTGATTCGTGCAGAAATAATTTCTGACAAGTAGGCTTCCGTCACTTCGACTGCTTCTACTTCTCCAATAACCTCTACTTGGAAGGTTTCTTTGCTTGCAAGAGGCGGATAGGCTTCCCCGTAATTCAGTTTCAAGCCTTCCGCTAATTTGCGAGAGGTTTTCAAAACCTTGGAGATATCTTTAGTTACATAATCTCCACCTTCTTGGAGAATATGTGTGAACTGGAGTTCTTGATTACGGATTGTAGCGACAGTCGTTTGACCTGCCCCCATATCAATCACTGTAGCACCAAATTCACGTTCCCCTTCGTTCAAAACAGACTGAACCATTGCTAGTGGTGAAATGATAACATTTTCAACCTGAACACCTGCACGCTCAACCGTCTTACGCAAATTGTGCAAGATAGTACGAGGTCCTGTATAAAGCAAACCACGCATTTCAAGGCGAACCCCCATCATGCCACGTGGGTCACGAATCCCTTGGAAACCATCCACAATAAATTCTTCAGGAATAAAGGTAATGACTTCACGGTCAGGTGTCATACTCTTTGTCAAAGCTGATTTGACAACATTTTCAACATCTTGATCCGTAATTTCCTTGGTATCAGATGTTACTGGAATCATCCCTTGAGTTGGTTCTACCTGCAAAAGATTACCAGGCAAGCCGACATTCACTGATTTAATCGAAATGCCTGACTTTTCTTCTGCTTGGGAAATGGCTGACTTGATAGCAGTTGCTGCTGCATCAATATCAACAATAATTCCATCCTTTACACCTTTACTTTTGGCATTACTCACGCCAATTACATTTAATTCACCATTTCTCTGCTCGGCTACAAGCACCTTGACAGAGCTTGTTCCAATATCTAGACCTGTAAAAAAGCCTTCTCTAGCCATTACATCGCATCCTCTCTATCTTCCAAGTTTCGCACTTCGTATTATTCCATAGCTAAACTTAGGCATAGCTATTCACAGAATATTATAACACAAAAAATTTAATCATGCTTGCTTTTTTCCTAAATTTCCCAGCCAATTTTTGAGTTTCTATGTTCAGAAATTCTTATTTTATAAGCTGCTTGTAAAAACTCTCTAAGACAAAAAAAGAAAGCTCTGTGTTAAGCTTTCTTTGCAATCATTTTTTCTGCTTCTTGAGCTAAAAAGAATTCTAAGATTTTCTTAGTCAAACTGATAGTAGCTACCAGCACAATTGAAACAAGTAAATAATTAGCTACTAGACCATGATCCCCAACCAATGGCGGTTTTGTCAAGAATCCGTAATCCCCACCTGTTACCAAATTGACCACAAAAATCAAGGCATTTAGGGCAAAGGTCATGAGAAAAATTCCCTTCACATCCAGCAATTTCGCACTATACTGTCTCAATAGATAAACTAGAGAGTTCCCCAAGAGTGCTAAATGACCAAAGATAAAGGATAAAATGGTGATATGTGGAAAAGGGTAAGCATCTGGCACTGGATAAACAAAGGCTGCTAATGTCCCAAATGTTCCCAATAATGCAAAGTATTGTTTATATTTGGACTGACCAGGAAGCAAGAGTACCACAAACATAGCCATACGGCAATGGTAAAAGGGTAGGCTTTCTGACAATGGCATATGATTGACCCAGTACCAACCATAAAGAAGGATCAACTGAACGGCCTGTAAAATCTGGAAAAATCGTTGGTAAACCTTCTTTTCACGATAGCGATAGGCTGTATAAAAGGTCAAGGCTAAGAGCGTAAATAGGCTAACATACCAAAAAAGGTCAAATTTAGGTGGTTCTGTTGGCTGAGTTGTAAAAAAAATATCCCATAAATTCATCTAGTCTTCCTCATAATTCAAAATTTTCCTGCATATTATTATACCATGCTATTTGTCAAAAATGGATTTAGAAATACGATAATCATCTTCTTAGTCAAGATATTGCTCCCTCTGACCTTGATAAACCTGCCAAAGAATCTCGATTTGCTCCTTGGTAATGCGTTTTTCAGATAAATTCGGCAGTTGGTCAATTGCAAAAAATTGAAGGTCAGCGATTTCTTGATTTTCTTGGAATTGTCCATCGAGAAGCTTACATTCAAAAACAAACTTTGCATATTGTTTGCTCTGTAGTTGGAAACGATTGGTATCAAAAACAGCTAGCAGTCTTTCAACTTTGGCTTTAAAACCGGTTTCTTCTTCAATTTCCTTGAGAATATTTTCAGTTGGAGAATAGCCGACTTCACCAAAGCCACCTGGCAAAGCCCAACTATCCTCTCCTTGTCCCCTAACCAGACAAATCTTCTCATCCTCAACAATCCAAGCACGGACGTCCATTAAGGGAGTCGCATAAGCGGAGGTCGGTTTCAAGAGTTCTGCCACTTCGTCTGCATCAAGGTCTGATACCTGATTCAACATTTCAGATAACAGACTTCGCAAGTCTTCGTAGCGCTCACAGTCAAAAGGATCTTTTGTAAAGGTTAAGCCAGTATCTGTAAGGGCAATCATTCTTTGCAGATACTTAACAAAATCACTTGGTTTCATTTTCTAAACTTTCTACCAACATGGCTAGGTTCATAGAGTTAGAGCCCTTGAGCAAGATTTGATCATTGGCACTGAGGCTTTCCTTGACCTGCTTGACTAGGTCTTCAAATTGGTCTTGGTCTTCTGTTTTCTTGAAATAGTAAACGTGGCCAATTGGGAACATTTGACTGGCAAGTTGGGCCAATTCAGCAATGTCTTCTCCGTAGAAAATCACGGTATCCAGCACATCTGGAGAAAGGCTCAAAATCATCTGATTATGGAGTTGAACTGACTGGTTACCCAGTTCCTTCATGTCCGCTAAAACCGCAATTTTCTTGCCCCCTTCATTGGCTGGAATGGCAGAGAAGGTCTCTAAAATCAGCTTCATAGCAGTTGGATTGGCATTGTAAACATCTGACAAGATGTCTGCTCCATTGGCTGCTTTCTTCCACTCGGTACGGTTACGCGTCAATTCAAGATTTTGGAAGGCCTGACAAATTTGTTCTTCTGAAACTCCTTCTTGTAGGGCCACATAAGCAGCAATCATAGCATTAGTGGCATTGTACTTACCAGTCACTGGCAAATCGAGGGCTTGTTCCAAGAAATTAACCTTAAAGGTCAGACTGTCCTTACGCTCAACCAAGTCTGTGATTTCCAACTCAGCTCCTTGCCCAAAACGGACCACCTTTTTATCAGCTGGCAAGTAGGCCTCTACAATGGAGTCAGCTGGTGCCAAAAGCAAAGAACCTTCAGCCATGCCATCTGCAATTTGCATTTTTCCTTTAGCAATCTCTGAACGGTCTTTGAAAAAGGCCAAATGGGCTTCTCCAACCAAGGTCACGATGGCTGTTTTTGGACGAGCCAATTCTGACAAGAGATGAATATCTCCCAAGTGATCCTGTCCCATCTCCAAAACCAACTTTTCTGTTCCTTCAGGCATATGGAGAACTGTGTAAGGAAGACCAATCTCGTTATTGTAGTTTCCTTGAGTTTTGTAGGTTTTGTAGATTGTTGACAGCAAATGTGCCAACATATCCTTGGTCGTTGTCTTACCATTTGAACCCGTAATAGCAAAGACATCAACAGTCGTTTTTTCAAGATAGTAGGCAGCTAGTTTTTGAAATGCAGTCAACACGTCGTCTACTAGAATGTAGGGATGATTTGCGATTTCTTTCTCAGACAGGGTTGCTACCGCACCATTTTCAAAGGCTGTTTCGATAAAGTCATGACCATCACGCGCACCTTTGAGTGGCACAAATAAATCTCCAGTCCCAATCAATCGACTGTCAAACTCAGCCTTTTCTAACTGGGCGTTCGCAAAAAGACTAACATCATTTTTAGCTCCAACAGCTTGGGCAACTTCATGGATTGTTAATTTCATTTCTACTCCTTTAAAAAGGGTCGAAGCCCGAGAACTCTAGTCACCTGGCAGTGATGGTTCTGGCTTCTACCCTCTCTTTCATTTTATAGCAAATGCGCTTCGCGCTTGTTAAAGCTTTCCTTGGCAAGGTCAACCAAACGCTCGATTAGTTCTGCGTAGCTGATTCCCATATTGTCCCAAAGTAGTGGATACATTGACCACTGGGTGAAACCTGGCATGGTATTGAGCTCGTTTAGGAAAATCTCTCCCTTATCTGTATAGAAGAAATCGCAACGAGAGAGACCGAGGCCTCCAATGGCACGGAAGGCCGTCTCTGCATTTTGACGCATGACAGCTACCACATCATCACTGATTTTGGCTGGGATGTCCATGGTAATCTTGTTATCAATATACTTGGCATCGTAGTCATAAAAGGCAACATCCTTGACTACTTCTCCTGGTAGCGTGCTTTTGACATCGTAGTTTCCCAAGAGACCAACCTCGATTTCACGGGCATTGACCCCTTGCTCTACCAAGACACGGCTGTCATATTGAAAGGCAAGTTCCAAAGCTTGACGAAGTTCTTCTTGATTTTCAGACTTAGAAATACCGACACTAGAACCCATGTTTGACGGCTTAGTGAAGACTGGATAAGTCAATTTTTCTTCCACTTCAGCGATTTTAGCAGTCACATCATCCCCTTCAACGATAGCCACATAGGGAACTTGTGCAATGCCAGCAGATTCTAACACACGCTTAGTCGTGATTTTATCCATGGCAAGACTGGATGACAAGATATTGCAACCGACATAAGGCAATTTCAAAACTTCAAGGAATCCTTGAACAGAGCCATCTTCTCCCATCGGACCATGAAGAACTGGAAAGACCACTGCCCCTTCTTCATAGATAGCACTTGGTGCAACTTTCTTATCCCAATCAATGGTTTCATTGGTCATGAGACGGTCCTCTTGACCTGGAGTCTGACTAAATTCCTGCGTTTTGATAAAGTCACCTGACTGACTGATAAAGAAAGTCTTGACTGTGAAACGGTCGTAGTTAACCGCACGCATGATACTCTCAGCTGAAAGGACAGAGACTTCACGTTCCGCACTCCTTCCACCATATAAAAGAATAATCGTTTGTTTCATATTATTTGTCCTAATTCTACTAGAATACTCGCTCTTTAGTATATCATATTTGCTTGGTTTTTTAAAACTTGAACCTGATCCTACTCATCACACTATACAAAAAGAGGCCGATAGGAACGATTTTCAGCCTCCTTGATTTTTTATAAATGAATGGAGTTCGTAAATTTGTCTACACCCGACTTTATCACTTAA
>NZ_VMLT01000133.1:0-5921 GCF_013276815.1 Streptococcus sp. 1055
AAAACAGTGTTTTGAGCAGCCTGCGGCTAGTTTGCTCTTTGATTTTCATTGAGTATAACACAAAAGGTAGCCCACCAGCTACCTTTTTCTTATGCTTCCTCAATCAAGCGTGTATGTTCTCTCTTGATGCAACGATTCATCACGATGTCATCACATCCACCAGCACGCAAAATCTCTTCTGCTTCTAGACTTTCAAGTCCTAGCTGTGCCCAAAAAATCTTAGCATCAGCCTTGAAAAAATCACGCGCCACATCTGGCAAAAACTCACTGCGACGGTAAACATTGACAATATCTACAGGAAAAGGAATCTCTGCTAGACTAGCATAAGCCTTTTCACCCAATATTTCGCCACCTGCCGCCTTGGGATTGACTGGAATAATTTTATAACCCCGAGCCTGCATTTCCTTGGTCACTCGATTACTGGTTGTTTCCTCACGATCTGATAACCCCACTACAGCAAGGGTTTTACTCGTTGCGAGATACTGACGAATCACGCCATCACTTGGATTGATAAATTCTTGACTCATAGAAATCCTCCTTTTTCATCAGTATAGCACATTTTGAAAAGGCTTGCATAATTCTACTACAAAAAGGAGGACTAGCCCCCTTTTTATTTAGCCTCGTACCAGGTTGCCCCTTCATTTTCATCTGCGATGAGGGTAACACTGAGTTGAATGGCTTCTTCCATGGTTTGTTTGACCAATTTTTTCATCTCTGCCAATTCAGATTTAGGAACTTCAAGGACGATTTCATCGTGCACTTGCAGAAGCATCTTAGTCTGATAACCACCTGCAACCAAGGCTTTATCTAGCTGAATCATGGCAATCTTGAGAATATCTGCTGCCGAACCCTGAATAGGAGAATTGATGGCTGTCCGCTCCGCAAAACCACGAATGTTAAAGTTGCGCGAATTGATATCTGGCAACTCACGACGACGCTTGAAGAGGGTCTCCACATAGCCCTTATCACGCGCCTCACGCACCACTTCATCCATGTAGTTTTTAATACCTGGGAAGCGTTCAAAGTAGGTATCAATGTAGGCTTTGGCCTCCTTACGGCTAATGCCCAGATTATTAGACAAACCAAAGTCTGAAATCCCGTAAACCACTCCAAAGTTGACAGCCTTTGCATTGCGACGGTCGTTTGCAGTCACATCCTCAGGACGCTCAATGCCAAAGACCCGCATGGCTGTCGAAGTATGGATGTCCGCTCCCTCTTGGAAGGCATTAATCAAGTGCTCATCCTTAGAAATATGCGCCAAAACACGCAATTCAATCTGCGAATAGTCCGAACTGAGCAACACACTATCCTCCCACTCTGGCACAAAGGCCTTACGAATCAAGCGCCCTTGTTCCAAGCGAACAGGGATATTTTGCAAGTTTGGATCCACACTAGACAAACGCCCAGTCTGGGTCAAATCCTGCACATAGCGCGTATGAATCTTGCCATCAGCCAAAATCCAGTCTTGCAAGCCAATCACATAAGTGGATTGAATCTTAGCAATTTGACGGTAATCAAGAATTTTCTTAACAATCGGAGCAATAGGAGCCAGGCGCTCCAAGACATCCACCGCAGTTGAATAACCTGTCTTGGTTTTTTTAGTGTATTCTAGAGGAAGTCCCAATTTTTCAAAGAGAAGTACGCCCAACTGCTTAGGCGAGTTGATATTAAACTCCTCACCAGCCAGTTCGTAAATCTCCTGAGTTAGTTTTTCAATGACAAGCTCATTTTCAGCCTGCATCTCAAGCAAGGTTTCTTTTTTAACCTTAATCCCAGCGATTTCCATCTTGGCAAGGACAAAGGCCAGAGGTTGCTCTATATCATAAAGAAGCTCTAACTGCCCATTTTCGCTAAGTTTTTCAAGCAAAACAGGCTCTGTTTCGACCAACACAGCAAGCTTACGAGCCAAATGTTCCAAGAATTTCTCGCGTCCAGGAATGGCCTTCTTGACTCCCTTACCATAGAAAGTCTCATCATCAACCAAATAAGTCTGACCATAAAGACTAGCGATGGTCGCAATTTCATTGTCCTCCACAGTCGAAAGGAGGTATTTAGCCAAACGGATGTCAAAAGCAGGCGCCTGCAAATCCACACCCAAACGTTGCAAAAGAACTTTAACCTTCTTAAAGTCATAAACTCTCAGAGATGTTTTTTCTAAGAAATCCTTGAAAATCGGGTCTTGCAACAGCTCAAGCTTGTCTGTGGCATAGAGCTTATCCCCACAAGACCAGGCAAATCCAACCAAATTATCCGTATGGTAATTCTCACCAAAAAGCTCAAAGTGGAAGATAGACTCTTCACTCAGCATATCTTGACTGATTTGGTCAACAATAGTAAAATCCAAACTCTCAGACACATCAGCTGACGACACATTTAAAGCCTGCTTGAGCTGTTTGAAGCCCATCTCATCGTAGAATTTTCCAAGATTTTCAACATCTGGACCACTATAGACCAAGTCCTCTAAACCAATCGCAATCGGTGCCTTGGTATCAATGGTCGCTAGTGTTTTAGACAAAAAGGCCTGTTCCTTATCATTGATGAGATTTTCCTTCATCTTAGAAGCCTTCATCCCATCGATATTTTCATAAATCCCCTCAAGCGAACCATGCTCCAGCAAGAGTTTGATACCCGTCTTTTCACCAATTTTGGTCACCCCAGGGATATTATCCGACTTATCACCCATGAGCGCCTTGAGATCGATAAACTGAGTCGGTGTGATGCCCATCTTTTCCATGAGATAATCTGGCGTAAAGGCCTCAAACTCAGCCACACCTTTCTTGGAAATTTCAACCACCGTATGCTCATCCGTCAGCTGAATCAAATCCTTGTCCCCACTGACAATGGTAATATCAAAACCATCCTGCTCTGCTAGTTTATCCAGTGTCCCAATGATGTCATCCGCCTCATACTGAGCCAACTCATAGTGACGAATCCCCATATGATCCAGCAACTCACGAATAAAAGGAAATTGCTCACGAAACTCATCCGGAGTCTTAGCCCGACCACCCTTATAGTCCGCATACATCTCTGTACGGAAAGTCGTCTTTCCCGCATCAAAGGCTACTAAAATATGACTAGGCTCAACCCGCTCCAACAAATGGCTCAACATCAACTGGAAACCATAAATCGCATTGGTATGCAAACCAGCCGCATTCTTAAAACGGTCCAACTGCTGATAGAGCGCAAAAAACGCCCGAAAAGCAACAGAAGACCCATCAATCAATAATAATTTTTTCTTATCCATACACCCATTATAAAGGAAAGAATCAAAAAATACCATTGGAAAGAGCCATACCCAATATTTTTCATACTTTTTCCGAATAAATAGATAGAAGCATTGAAACTAGTAAACTTAGATTTAAAAATGTGCTATAATGAAAGACAAACTATAAAAAAAGTCAATAGTTTATCTAAAATATTTCTTATTTCAATTTGATGATTTAGCGATGATTTTAGAGCACGGCAAAAATCCCTTGAAAAAGTCCATTTTTTTCAAAGGTAATCTTGTGTTAATTTCAGAAATTACATCACTTTTTGTTCGTCAAATGGTAGCTCTTTTTTAGGAGATAAAACATGGTTCGGATAAGTTTTTTTGCAAGGTGGATGATGGCTACATTGTAATGTTTTCCTTGTTCTAACTTAGTCTTAAACTAGGCCTTAAAAGCAGGTGAAAAGCGATTGCATGCTTTGCCAGCTGATGAACGACTACAGAAACGTCAAGAAGAGCTCCAACCCCTAATGGAAGACTTCTTTGCTTGGTGTCGGCGTCAGTCAGTTTTACCTGGTTCAAAACTAGGAAGGGCAATTGAATACAGTCTCAAGTATGAAGAAACCTTTAAGGCCATTTTGAAAGACGGGCATCTGGTCCTTTCCAATAATCTAGCTGAACGCGCCATTAAATCATTGGTTATGGGACGTAGTAAAAGAGTCCGGTGGACTCTTTTAGCCTAAGCTAAATTTTAAAAAGCGAGGGTGGTTGTTTTCTCAAAGTTTTGAAGGAGCTAAAGCAAGAGCTATTATTATGAGTTTGTTGGAAACAGCTAAACGTCATCAACTAAATAGTGAAAAATATCTATCCTATCTTCTAGAATGTCTTCCAAACGAGGAAACTCTCGTAAACAAAGAGGTTTTAGAGGCTTATTTACCATGGACTAAAGTTGTACAAGAAAAGTGCAAATAAGAAATCTCCAGATTAGGAACTATCCGTGAGTTCTCTAGGCTGGAGATTTTTCAATATACTTCGTTATTAGGCGGTTACGACTGAAATATCGTCTTGTTCACTTTTTATTTTCTTCTAACCAATAGACGGAGTTGCAAGGAAAATGCCAAAAACTCTACCCCTATAGCTAACAAAGAGCAAAAAAACTAGGAGAGAACTCTCCTAGTTTTAAATTATCTTGGATTATTTAACCCACTCACCGTTGTGGTTTACTTTATAACCATCTACAGTTGTATTAACTGCAAGAGCTCCTGACGCGTATGAGTAGTACCATTTACCACCAACTTGATACCAACCAGTTGCCATTGCACCTGATGATTTCAAGTAGTACCAAGTACCGTTATCTTTAACCCAACCAGTTGCCATTGAACCGTTGTCGTTTAGGTAGTACCAAGTACCATTGTCTTTAACCCAACCAGTTGTCATCCAACCAGCTTGGTCAAAATAGTACCAAGTTCCATTGATTTTTTCCCAACCATTAGTTGTGTAAGAACCATCAGCGTGTTTGTACCACCAGCGAGAACCTGATTTAATCCATTCAGCTTTTTGAGCAGGTGTTTCAGCAGAAGCTACTAATTGAGGAGTTTTCAAAAGAGTTGCTTTACCATTTTGTACTCGAACTGTTAATTTATATGTTCCACGTTTAGTTTTAACTTCAACAGTACTATTAGCTGATTTTTCATACTTAATCTCAACTGCTTTACCATCAAGTTTCAGTTCATTACCTTCTTTATCATAAACCTTAACATATCTATCGGTAACAACTCTTTGTTTATTAGATTGTTGAGATTGTTGAGATGCAAGGTGAGACTTAATATCATCAATAGTCAAATCACCATTTTCAGTAGTATTAACTTTACCACTTGCTTCTTCTCCACGTTTAGCTGCTGCTTCTGCTGCTTCTGCTGCTTCTTTAAAGAGTTTAGAAACTTCTGCACTTGGTTCTGTTCTCTCATCAGCTGCAGGTTTAGCATTTGGCAATGTTTGAACATTAGCCTCACTAAAAGTTGCTGTATCAGCTGAAACAGCTTGTACAGCACCAAATGCTGCAAGAGCGACTGCGCTTGTCAATAAAACTTTTTTCATCGTTTTATCTCCTTTGTTTTTCTTTAAAATATTTTTTCGTAAGACTACCTTACTACCATAGATTATATAAATATTTGCAGGATTTGTCAAGAGTTTTCTTCGAGTTTTTAAACTTTTTACCTATTTTTTCAAAAAAGCCAAATTTCAAGTTCAAGTTAGCCATCAAGAAGTCTTCTCTGGGTGATTTGTAGTGCAAGCATTTTTTAGGATAGTTATTAATCCAATTTTAGATGAATGCGACTTCTTTGGGAGTCGTTTTCTTAGTTCCCTTAGGTAACCATCTCCGAATGAGCCTGTTGTGATTCTCATCAGTTCCCCTTTTCCCAAGAGGCATAGGGGTGCGCATAATAGATATGTTCCTCAGAAAATACATCAGACAAGCGGTTAAATTCTGTACCATTATCTGCCGTGATGGACAGAATCTTGTCTTGTTTTAAGATGAGTTTTAGAGCCTGATTGACCGATTCAGCGCTTTTATTATGCCATATGGCATTGTCCATAACGAGTAAAAGATAATCATCTGGATAAGCTTGTGAAAGCTCTTCTAAAAAGGCGTTCATCCACTCAGTATGACATCCACCAGCGATTAAGAAAAATGATTCGCCTGTATGGGCAT
>NZ_VMLT01000134.1:0-663 GCF_013276815.1 Streptococcus sp. 1055
AGCTCCCATGATTTACAAGAACAGCATGACAAGCGATTTCTTTGTGGAGTGGTTCAAAACGCAACTCCTGCCTGCTTTGAAGACACCTCATGTTATTATCATGGACAATGCTAGTTTTGATCCCAAGAACATTTTGGATGAACTCTGCATCCAAGATAAACACTTTTTCTTACCTCTACCGCCTTATTCACCAGATTTGAATCCTATTGAGCAAGCTTGGGCTATCTTGAAAAAGAAAGTAACAGATTTATTAAGGGAAGTCCCAACTATTTTTGAATGTTTGGAACGCTGATAACGAGAAAATTGTCAATGCCCTTAAACTAGCCTATTCTAACGCCAAACTAGAAGTCACTAATAATCTCATCAAACTTATCAAACGCAACGCCTTTGGTTTTCGGAACTTTAAAAACTTCAAAAAAAATGACGAAATTTGCCCTTTCTCGAGATTCGCTTTTCATCAACCCACTACAGTTGACAAAGAGCCGAAAAATGTCTCGCCTCTAATAACACGAGATAGATTATTATTACATAACAAAAAAAGAGGCCTAAACCTCTTAACTAAATTACTCCGCCAGTAGGACTCGAACCTACGACATCATGATTAACAGTCATGCGCTACTACCAACTGAGCTATGGCGGATTAAAGCTAAGCGACTTCCCTAT
>NZ_VMLT01000135.1:0-2512 GCF_013276815.1 Streptococcus sp. 1055
AGTTTCTGGTGTTTCTGGTACAACTTTTACAGTTACTTGTTTGCTCGTTGTATGTCCTGCATCATCGGTCGCTATAAAGGTAATTGTCTTTTCTCCAAGATCTTCTGTTGTTGCAGCACCGAGGTCAAATATATATTTCTTATGTGTATCAGTATCAACTTCACGATTAGGATTCGATACTTGAGCCAAATGATTAAAATATTTATTCAACAAATCCTCGACATTCAATTTCACCTTGGTATCATCCTGTGCATCAAGCGTTATACGAATATTTTCTCCAATTTTCACTGTTTGACGTTCTGGTGTAACAGTCAATGTAGGTGGTTGGTTATCTGGTTGAGGGGTTGGTGTTACAGCGTCACTTCGTTCTGATTTCACCTCTCCACCATTGTCAACAATGGTTTCAGCAGTAATAGGTTTTCCAGGTAAAGCTCCTTCAACTGTAACCACTGCGGTTTGACCTTGTGTTCTACCTTCTCCGATGACTTTATCTCCATCGTAAAGTTTCACTATCGAGCCATCCTTTACTCCACTTCCTACATTCACTGTAAGTTGTTGTCCAGTGAGACCTTTCTTGTTCTCAAAGCCTGAAATAATCGGTTTTTTAGGTTTAACTGTAAACTTAACAGTTCCGTCTGAGCCTGAGTTGGCATTTTCTGATGATGAACCATCCTGGTAAGTAGCAATTACTTTATAAGTAAATACTCCAGCTTGAGCTGTACTTGGTTTATTTCCGTTTTCCCAGCTCCAAGTCATTCCTGATGGGAACTGTCCACCATTTTTTCGAGTGACATACTTATCAGCTACAGGATTATTGGTATCTTGAAGACTATCTCCCACCGTTTTGGTATGTGAACTACCTTGGATAGGGTAGGTTTCTGCGTCTGTTCTGCGAACCAAGCTTGTCCCCGCCGCTGCATATACATATGCAGCACTCGCATTAGTAGCCAATCCTCCCTTGGTAGTTACAGCTATTGACCCAGAATTACGTGCTTGTTCTTCTGTCACATGATCTTTTATCCGCAGCTTCACATGATACTTATAGGCATAATTTTGTCCATTAGCTATAGTTAGCAAATGAGAGTAAGACAACTTTGGATACGAGCCATTATTTTTAATAATTGCATTTAATTCAGATTCCTCTTGTAAGTTCTTCAACATCTGTTGTCTTTGGTCATTTCTGGTTGGTCCACCATCTAGCTGATATAGATTGTAACCATTTCCCCATAATCGTTGGGCACTATCATCCTGCACTTTTGGAGGAACACGATAAGTCTCTCCTACTTTAGTAAATTTTTCTGGATTATGAGAAAGTGTACCAGAGTCTCCATTTCTACGATAACGCTCATAGTAAACATCGTGGAGAGTTCCACTAGGATAACTACCATTCGTGTACAAAAGTTCACGTGGGGGATAGAACCAGAATGCATTTCTAGCTAAACCGTCTAAAGCTTTACCATCGTTCTGAAAATACACATCATAAGTAAGGAACTTTTGCCCGTTTTCCTCACTGTATCTAGCTGTCATAAAGGTCTTTTGAATTGTACGTTCTCTGTTACCAATGTCCGTACCACCTACTTTTTTCTCTTCGGATATATATCCTTTAGGACGCAAAAGAGCACCTTCTACATCTGTATTATCTGCAGCGGAACGCGCAGACAAATCCCTCCTGGATCTTCTAGATCTCTTAGGTTTATCTTCTGCTCCAGATGCAGAAGCAGCCCTGTCTGAACCCTCCTCCTTATGGTCGCTCCTTTCAGAAGAGGCATTTTTATCCGCTGATTCACTTCCCTGCGGCTGACTTTCTTCTTTAGAAGAACTTGATAAGACTGCCAAGTCCTTTTCCAAGTCCTCAGCAAGACTGTCAAGCTCCCCTTGACCTGCATCAGCACGGTCTAATAATTCTTTCCCTTTTTGAAGTCGCTCCTTAATAGGACTTACAACTGAAGGATCGTGCTTCGAGTCGGTAGAAAGAAGAGCATTTACCTCTTCCACTAGCTTGCTCAAACGGCTGCTATCAACTGTAGCAGCTTTCTCTTCAGCAGGTTGAGCTTCTTTATTTGCTGAAGGCTCACTGGCTACTTCGGCTTGATTTTCATCCCTTGCCTGCCCTGCTTCAGACGACTGCTCCCCATCTTTCGGGCTAGCTAGACCAGTAGTCGATGACGACGTGTTTTGGCTTGGGCTATCTGCACTCACGACGTTGGCCCCCATAAACATAAGAGCCGCAACCGCAACAGAAGCTGCACCAAAGCTATATTTACGAATAGAGAAGCGCAAGACTTTTTCGCGTTGATGGCGCTTTACCCTACTGAGTGAATTCGATTTATCTTCCATGTTACCTCCTTAAGAAGACTAATGATATAATAAAAAATAAGTTTCCCAACTCCCACTCCTTCAGAGAGTGAAGCTAGAAACAGCACCGTGATTCTTACTAGTGAGTAAATGATAGGAGATGATACGAGGTCACCCTTAAGCCTCAAGTAACTATAATATCACAGCTATCACAGCT
>NZ_VMLT01000136.1:0-3694 GCF_013276815.1 Streptococcus sp. 1055
CCCACGTGAAGAGAGTTCTGACGCCAACATCAAAAACCTTGGCTGCCTCGACATGGCTGTGCCCCTCTTTGATGTAATCTAATGCTCGCTGTTTAAAATCTGTACTATATGCCATAGCTTTATTATAACATGCTTGTTTGAAACTAAGCAACTATAACATTTTCCAAGGTAAATAATTAGAATGGTGTTCTAATACAGACACACCTAATTTACCTTTATTATATTTTATAGACCTACTAAGTAAGTTATAAGCCTCCGTAGCACTTTTAGTGAAAAGCACATTGTAGTTACTGGCACTTAGAAAATTTTTAATTTTTTTCTTAACAGCCTCATATTCATTAGAAAAAATTAAATCATTTTTTGAATTATGTCTCTTAATGTTTATTGGAATTCCTGAATAAACTTCTGTTAATTTATTAACAACAGCTTTTGGCTTGGGAACTGTAGCTGCATTATCAAAATAAATAATATCTGATGTTTGAAAAGAAAATAAATTCCTCAACATATTTCACCACTTTGAAAATCTACTACCATTAAAAATTTCTACTTCCTAAGATTTAAAATTCGATTTATGTAATACATTGTATTGGCACATCTTTTGGGAAATACAACTGGACCATTTAATACTACTACAGAAACTTCATCACTACTATGGCTTCTGCTGACTTCTCATGATTCCTTGTTACTATGCTTTAGGCGCTCATGAAACCTCACGGGATCAGTCCTAGATCTTTCTTCCTTTATAACAGAGGACGTTAAAAGGTTACAGTGAAAATAGGAAATCGGACGCAGAATCTTTGGACTCTAGGAAGATTTATCTTTTTCACACAAACCTTAGTCCGAATTCAATTACTTTCATGACTTACAGATATAAGTTACGACTACCTATTTAAACTTTAGAGTTCTTGGCTATCTCATCTGCTAGATAGGCTTTCCTAGCACCTCTCTGTTCCTAGAACCAGGATTTCGCTATTCTTTCCTCTAACGTTTTTTACTCTAACGTCAGGGTCTATCTCCAGACCGTCTTCGTCCGCTACCTCACGATAGTCAGGATTGAGGGGCGCTGTTGGGTTCATCGGTAGCTAGTGCCCACAGAGGACTTGTTCCTCAGATGTAGGCCATGACCCGTCGTACCTAAAAAACTATCCGACCTTAACTTAAGACCAGATAGTTCATCATTTTTATTTTTCAGCTGTAAGGGCAGCCATTGTGATGTAGTTGTATGGTTTGTTGAAGTGTGGCAAGAAGAAGAGGTCTGTCAATGCCAATTTATCAATTGTTACATGCTCTTGGATAGCAAGTGAGAACATGTGAATTCCCATGCTGATTGAAATATCGTGTGAAACCATTTGGGCACCAAGAATTTCACGGCTATCTTTGTCAAAGACAATCTTAATCGCTACTTCATGGTTATCGTGTTTCATGAATTCTGGTTTTTGAAGATCGTTAAATCCTGTCTCAGTCGCATTGTAACCTGCAGCTTTTGCTTTTTCAAGAGTCAAACCAGTTGAAACCATGTGAAGACCATAGATTGAGATACCGTTTGAACCTTGAACACCGATTCCTTCCAATTCATGTCCACAAGCATTGTAGGCACCAACGATACCAGTACGAACTGCGTTTGAAGCAAGGGCGATGTAGCTTGTGTCTTTACGAGCATTATCATAGACAGTCGCACAGTCACCAACTGCAAATACACCTGGAATTGAAGTTTCTTGTTTCTTATCTACAAGGAAAGCACCATTTCGGAAGAGTTCAATCTTACCGTCAGCAAGAGCTGTGTTAGGACGGAAACCAACCGCAAGAACAACCATATCCACATCAAAAGTTTCTTTATCGGTAATCAAGCGTTCAACTTTACCGTCACCTTCGATTGCTTTAACAGTTTGACCAAGAGCCAAGCGGATGTTGTGGTCTTCCAAGTTCTTCGCCATCATTTGTGTAAAGTCTTTGTCATAGTAACCGTTCAAGACAGTATCAACGATATCGACAAGGACAACTTCTTTTCCAAGACGCTCAAAGGCTTCAGCAAGTTCAACACCAATGTAACCACCACCAACAACGGCGATACGGTCAAGGTGTTGGCTCTTGTCAGCAAGTTTATTGATCACTTCTTCAGCGTTTTGGTACAATTTCACGAATTGTACGTTTTCAAGAGTTGCTTTAAATTCGCGGTTTCCTTTAAGAATTTCAACACCTTCTATTGGTGGCAAGATTGGTGTAGAACCTGTAGCGAAAATCAATTTCTCGTATGATTCTTTGTGCTCTTTTCCTTCAACTTCGGCTGTGACTACTTTGTTATCATAGTCGATTGAAAGAACAGGTGAGTTCATGTAAACCTTAGCACCTTTAGCTTCCAATTTTTCTTTATCAGAATAGAACAAGCCTTCAGCACCGTCAATTTGATTACCAATCCAAAGAGCCATTCCACATCCTAGGAAAGAGATGCTAGAGTTTTGGTCAAATACAACAATTTCGTTCTCATTTCCAAAATTATCCAACATAGTATTAATACATGCTGTACCAGCATGGTTAGCACCGACTACAACAATTTTACTCATAAAAAATTTCCTACTTTCATTCTAAATTTACCTTACTAGTATACCATTTATTGTCAGCGTTTACCAGAGGTTTGCTATTACTTTATCATTTTTTATCAAAAACAATTCTCCATTTATCCTAATTTCAAGCCTAATGAATTTTTTTAAGCATATTTCTTGACTTTTTCCAAATTTAATTTATGAAAATTCTAGCTTTATGGTATTATAATAACATGAAAATAAAATACAAGGGCTTCCATTTATATAATTATTTGATATTGCAACTTATTTTCTACAAAAGAAAAAAGTTGCTAGCTTGCCTCTTCGTTCACATTCTGAACTCCTAACGGGAACCACTATCACTATTTCATTAGTTAATGAGTGAGCAGATATCTTACTCCAAAAATCCTTTGATTTGCTCAAAAAGCTTGAATACCATTTCAATGCCAATAGTCAAGAATCTGAGTTGATGGAAATCAATTATCAAGCAGGAATAGCCCCCGTCACTGTTCATCCAGACCTGTTTGAACTGATTTCACTTGGTTTAGAGCATAGCCTAGCACTCTATAGCCAGCTCAACATCAGTATTGGTCCCCTAATTCAAACCTGGCGCATTGGTTTTTCAGATGCCAAAGCTGCACAACCTCAAGAAATTGAAGCGGTGCTGTCTCTAATCAATCCTCATGATATCGAGTTAGATTCTTCTACTTCCATTGTATTCTTAAAGCAGAAAGGAATGAAAATCGATTTAGGTTGTTTAGTCAAGGGTTATAGTGCAGATAAAGGGTGCCCAATTTCTTAGAAAAGAGGGTATGACTTCTGCCTTGATCAATCTGGGAGGGAGTATCCTGACCATTGGAAAAAATCAGACAAGAGGGGATAACCCTTGGCAAATCGAGATTCAAGATTCAGCCAATCCGAGGGGAAATCACTTAATGACCATTCCCGTTGTCAATCAATCTGTCGTGACTTCAGGCATTTATGAACGTCACCTGACAGTCGATGGACAAGATTACCATCACATTTTTGACAATAGACTTCCTGCAAAACTAGAATCCTAGTTCATGATTGATAATGCCAGCAATCAAATTCATTCGTAATCCGAAGCGTTTACGATGATTTCGATAGGTTGTTGAAAATATTTTAAACGTTTT
>NZ_VMLT01000137.1:0-12093 GCF_013276815.1 Streptococcus sp. 1055
CGACATGCCCGTCGTACCAGAAAAGAGCAGGAAAAATTTCCTACTCCAATTTTCTACACTCGTTCTCCATCACTGTTTACTCTGTAGCCATCCACCGTCGTATTAACAGCTAGGGCACCTGAAGAGTAAGAATAATACCACTTACCAGAAACTTGATACCAGCCTGTTTTCATTGCCCCTGAACTATCCAGATAATACCACGAGCCATTTTCCTTTAACCATCCTGTCTGCATTTCACCAGATAATTTCAAATAATACCAGCTAGAACCGTCTTTCAGCCAGCCTGTTGATTTAGAACCATTTGATTTGAAATGATACCAACTACCATTTATTTTCTTCCAACCGACAGTTGGACTACTATTGGATCTATAGCTAGAGCTATTTCCTGATTGATTCTGATAATTTTGTGAAGAAGTCACTCCCTCTAGCTGTATATAGCGACGACTTCCGTTATAAGCCGTATAACTCAACCACTTGTAGCCATCTTTTTCGAGAATTTGATTATAATGAACCTTCTCCCCAGGATAATAGTAATCAATCACAGTTGCGCTAGCTAGAGGTTGATTTTTGATAGCTGACTTAGTCTTAAAATAATGTGTGCCCCCTGTTGAAGCTAAGGATTGACTAGTCCCAACACTGCCACCAGCCAAATCTTTAAAATGAATAAATCCTGTCATCGTATTTGCTTTTATACTTCGTTTATTATAGGCTTCTGTATAACCATAGTTATATTCCTCGATCTCAATCTGATCTCCCATTACATTTGACACCCAGGCAACATGCCCATAAGTTCCTGCAGTAGACCAAGCAATGGAGCCAATCGTCGGTGTATTATCTACACGATAGCCTTCACGACGAGCACGATGCCCCCATTCATTCGCATTTCCATAAGCCCTTGGAATCTCAAAACCATTGACATTACTCAAACGAAAGGCTGCGAAAGAAGTACACTGACGAGAATACATGCGCCACTGATCAATCTCCTGGCTCCCATTTTTATAATAAGCAGGATAATCATCTCCACGCGCAATCGATCCATTCCCTCCAGAGTAGGCATAGACACTATCACCCGCTGCTAGCATCAATCCTACTACTAAAAAAGAAACAAGCTTTTTAACTGACATCTTCAAGTAATAACTTGTCCCTCTTGCTATAAACGGTAAAATTTTCATTCTTCCTCCTTGAAAAATAATATAAATCGAAGATTGCCTTCACTTAAACTATTCGGAGAAAAAAGAAAAAGTGAGAAAATCTCTCACTTTAGTCCAGATAATGAATCAAATTCTTTTCTGTAAGGATATCTGAGTAGGTAAAGGATTCAACGTAAACATTAGCTTGTTTATCTCCTTCAACGTTCCCAAATTCCACAATAAATAGGGATGGATAAACTTCAATTAACTTACCCAATCTATTTTTTTGGCGCTTGCGCCCATTTTCCAAAGTCATTTCAATTACATGACCCTCATGCGCCTTGATTTCCTCTTTGATTTTTTTCATCTTGGCTACATCTGTAAATGCATCTGACATCTTATGCCTCCCTCTTTGAGATACTTGAAAATTTATTGTATTCTTTTTGGAAAATCAATTCCACAGTTCCACGAGCTCCACTACGGTTTTTCTCGATAATAACTTCCACCTTATTATTTGGTATGCCTTCCTCTTCTTCACCACCACGCTCATAGTAATCGTCGCGATAAAGAAAGGCTACGATATCAGCGTCCTGCTCGATAGACCCAGATTCACGAATATCAGACAAGACTGGTCTTTTATCCTGACGTTGTTCTACACCACGAGACAACTGACTCAGAGCGATTACTGGAACCTTCAGTTCCTTGGCTAGGATTTTCAACTGACGTGAAATTTCTGAAACTTCTTGTTGGCGGTTTTCTCGCCCAGTTCCCGTGATAAGCTGCAAGTAATCTATCAAAATCAAACCTAGATTGCCCGTTTCTTGAGCCAGTTTACGAGAACGAGAACGAATCTCTGTAATTCGAATCCCTGGCGTATCATCGATATAGATACTTGCGTTTGCTAGGTTCCCTTGAGCAATGGTATATTTTTGCCACTCCTCATCGGTCAATTGACCTGTACGGATAGAATGCGACTCAACCAACCCTTCTGCCGCTAACATACGATCGACTAGACTTTCCGCACCCATTTCCAGCGAAAAGATAGCAACCGTTTTGTCCAACTTAGTCCCAATATTCTGAGCGATATTCAAGGCAAAAGCTGTCTTACCAACCGCCGGACGAGCTGCTAAGATAATCAACTCCTCTTCATGCAGACCAGTCGTCATATGATCTAAATCACGATAGCCTGTCGCAATACCTGTAATATCGGTCGTTTGTTGCGAGCGAGCTTCCAGATTTCCAAAGTTGACATTCAACACATCTCGAATGTTCTTAAACCCGCTTCGATTAGCATTTTCACTGACATCAATCAGGCCTTTTTCTGCCTGAGCAATGATTTCATCAGCTGGTTGCGACGCTTCGTAAGCTTGATTGACAGACTCTGTCAACTTGGCGATTAATCGCCGTAACATAGCCTTTTCTGCAACGATTTTAGCATAATACTCCGCATTAGCAGAAGTTGGCACAGAATTGACAATCTCAACCAAGTAAGACAAGCCACCAATATTCTGCAAATCGCCTTGATTATCAAGAATGGTACGAACCGTTGTTGCATCTATGGCATCGCCACGATCGGATAAATCGACCATAGCTTGGAAAATCAAACGATGGGCATACTTAAAAAAGTCCCGAGACTCAATATATTCTCGCACAAAAACAAGCTTACTCTCATCAATAAAGATAGCCCCCAAAACGGATTGTTCAGCTAAGATATCTTGAGGTTGTACTCGTAACTCTTCTACTTCTGCCATCAGATTTCCCTTCCTTTTACAATCTTGTCAAGAAGGTGTAAACTTATCCTTCTTTCACACGAAGATTGATTACACTTGTGATATCTTGATAGATTTTCACTGGCACATCAATCAAACCAACTGCTCGAATCGGAGCTTGTACTTGAATATGACGTTTATCAATCTTAATTCCAAATTGCTTTTGCAATTCTTCTGCAATCTTCTTATTGGTAATAGAACCAAAGGTACGACCATCTGGACCAACTTTTTCAACAAATTCTACAACCGTTTCTTCTGCTTCAAGTTGGGCTTTAATTGCTTTTGCTTCTGCAATCATCTCAGCGTGAGCTTTCTCTTCAGATTTTTGTTTACCACGAAGTTCACCTACAGCTTGAGCAGTCGCTTCTTTTGCTAGGTTCTTTTTGATAAGAAAGTTTTGCGCATACCCTGTTGGTACTTCCTTAATTTCGCCTTTTTTACCTTTTCCTTTAACATCTGCTAAAAAAATTACTTTCATTCTTCTTTCTCCTTTTCCTTTATTTCATTTAATACAATTTCTGTCAGTTTTTCACCTGCTTCTGACAAGGTTAAATCTTTAATTTGAGCTGCTGCCAAATTAAAGTGACCTCCACCGCCTAACTCTTCCATAATCCGTTGCACATTCAGTTTACTACGACTCCGAGCTGAGATGGATATAAAGCCTTGTGTATTTTTCGCAAGAACAAAACTCGCTTCAATACCTGACATAGCTAACATGGCATCTGCTGCCTTACTAATAACAACTGTATCATAGCATTTCGTGTCCTTAGCCTCTGCTATTAGTACATCTGAACCTAATTTACGCCCCTGTAAAATCAGTTCATTGACCTCACGATATTCTTCAAAATCTGTCGCAGCGATTTCTTGGATAGCAATACTATCACTTCCGCGCGTTCTGAGATAGCTAGCAACATCAAATGTCCGACTAGTCACTCGTGAGGTGAAATTTTTAGTATCCAGCATCATACCAGCCATCAAGACACTTGCTTGCATACGACTCAAACGATTTTTCTTAGAATTTTGGAACTGAATCAACTCCGTTACCAACTCACTGGCACTGCTTGCACCACTTTCGATATAAGTGATAACTGCATTGTCTGGGAAATCCTGATCCCTTCTATGGTGGTCAATAACAATGGTTTGGGTAAATAAATCATAAAAATCTTTTGATAATGTTAAGGCTGTCTTTGAATGGTCTACAAGAATCAACAAAGAACGATTGGTCACCATCCCCATTGCATCCTTAACAGACAACAACTTCGTAACTCCTTCTTTTTCTAAGAATGAAACAGCTCGTTCAATATCTGGAGACATTTGTTCTTCGTCATAAAGAGCATAGCTATTTTCAATCACATTGCTGGCGAACAACTGCATACCTACAGCAGAGCCCAAAGCATCCATATCTAAATTTCTATGCCCAACTACAAACACTTGATCCACACTACGAATCTTATCAGATATGGCTGTCATCATTGATCGAGTACGGGTACGAGTGCGCTTGATGAACGCAGCCGACCCACCGCCAAAGTAGACTGGATTTTTCGTTTCATCATTCTCCTTGACAACCACCTGGTCGCCACCACGTACTTCAGCCAAGTTCAAGTTGAGCAAAGCAACTTTCCCTATTTCATCATGATTTCCATCGCCATAAGAAAATCCCATACTTAAGGTCAAGGGAAACTGCCTCTGTTTCGACTCTTCTCTGAAAGCATCAATAACAGAAAATTTATCATTCATCAAGCCCTCAAGCACCGTATAGTCAGTAAATAGATAAAATCGATCCATACTTACCCGACGAGAAAACATCATGTATTTTTCTGAAAACTCTGATATAAAATTAGCTACAAAACTATTGATTTGACTAATATCTGACTCAGAAGTTGCATCCTCCAAATCATCATAATTATCCACAGACACAACTCCAATCACTGGTCGACTCGTTACTAATTCATCTGTTATGGCTTGCTCCCTGGATACATCTACAAAATACAAAACACCGGAAGAAGAATCCATATGAACAGCATAACGCTTCTCACCCAGCTTAGCATAAGTAGACGGATTTCCTACTGAAGCCTTGATAATCGTTTGAACAGCTTCTAAATCAAAATCGCCATCTTCCTTGGTCAAAATCAATTCAGCATAGGGATTAAACCACTCAACCTCTCCAGAAGATAAATTCAATTTCATAACACCTACAGGCATCTGTTCCAATAGAGCTGTCAAACTTTCTTCCGCTTGGTGGTTTACATACTGTATCTGTTCTACATCACTCCTTGTATAATGCACTCTCAGTTTCTTAAATAAAAAAACATAGCCTCCTACAAAAAGAAACAAAATTAAAACCGTCAACAGATTATTATTAACAAAAATAATGAAAGTGGATAAGACTCCAAACGCAATCAATCCTACTAGAATAGGAAAAATTGGACTTACATAAAATTTTTTCATTCAAAACCTCTTGGCACCCATTATACCATAATACCCCTCAAAAAGCGACTTTTTAAAAGTGTAATCAGTAATTCTATCAATTATAAGAAAAAGGTAGTTTACAATTCAGTAAACCTACCTTTACACATATTGAAATTAAGATTCTTTAACCTCTAACAAACCAATTTCACCATCCTCACGACGATAAATCACATTGGTTGTCTGATCTTCAACATCCACATAGATAAAGAAATCATGCCCCAATAAATCCATTTGTAGAATTGCTTCTTCCAAATCCATTGGTTTTAAATCAATTTGTTTTGAACGAACAACTTTAGACTGGACAACATTTGAATCTTCCACCAAAGCATCTGTAAATAATTGACCAGTTGCTACCTTATTTTTATTTTTACGCTCGATTTTTGTTTTATTTTTACGAATCTGACGTTCAATTTTATCAGTTACAAGGTCAATTGAACCATACATATCTTGAGATACATCTTCTGCACGAAGAGTAATAGAGCCAAGCGGAATCGTTACTTCCACTTTAGCAGTTTTTTCACGATACACCTTCAAGTTAACTCGAGCATCCAACTCTTGTTCAGCTTGAAAATACTTTTCGATCTTTTCGAGTTTAGAAACTACATAATCACGAATTGCTTCTGTTACTTCTAGGTTTTCACCACGTATACTATATTTAATCATATGAGTACCTTCTTTCTAAACATTTTTGTTTTTATGATTTTATTATAACGCTTTCATTCTATTTTTGCAAATTTTTTCCTCATCTTACAAGGGAAAATGTTTTTACATCCTTAGCACCAGCTTCTTCCAACAGTTTCTTGACACGATTTATAGTTGCTCCTGTAGTATAGATATCATCTATAAGTAGGATTTTTTTAGGAATAGTGACTCCACTTTTTATAAAGAAAGGAAGTTCTGTCCCCAAGCGTTCTGAACGATTTTTAGAAGAACTGGCTCTCTCTTCTCTTTTCCCTAGTAAATCCAGATACGAAAAACCTGCTGCCTCTACCAAGCCCTCAACCTGATTAAATCCTCTGTTAACATATCTATCAGGACTTAGGGGAATGACTACAAATTGATACTCTTTGTACTTTTTTAACTCCTCACTTAAAACTGAAGCAAACACTTTTCTTAAAAGGAAGTCTCCATCAAACTTATACCGACTGAAA
Source organism: Streptococcus sp. 1055 (assembly GCF_013276815.1). NCBI lineage: Bacteria > Bacillati > Bacillota > Bacilli > Lactobacillales > Streptococcaceae > Streptococcus > Streptococcus sp. 1055. The sequence goes on from NZ_VMLT01000137.1 coordinate 6,520, forward strand.
AAATCCTTCATAGCTTGATTGTAAGTAAAAATCGCTCTATGACTGACTTCAACTCCTTCTTTACACCAAAATTGACAATCTTGACACTTTGTTGACAATCCTATTTTCATACAGTTTGGACAGTGCTCTTCTCCAATCCTCTCAAAAGTAGAATCACAATCTAAACAAAGACAGGAGGCATCATTCTTCAGAAGTAAGAGACTACTAAAAGTTAAAACAGTCTTCATAGTCTGCTCACATAACAAGCACTTCATAGACCAGCCTCCTTATTCATCATCTGAATTTCCTTAATCGCCTTCTTAATTGAAGTATTTAACCCATCATGGAAGAAAAGCAAATCTCCTGTCGGTCTATCCATACTTCGTCCAACTCGTCCACCAATTTGAATCAAACTAGACTTGGTAAACAAACGATGATTGGCCTCTACTACGAAAACATCCACACAAGGGAATGTAACTCCACGCTCCAAGATTGTCGTACTGATAAGTATTGTCAGCTCCCCATCTCGAAAAGCTTGTACTTGCTCTAATCGATCCTCTGTTACAGAAGATACAAAGCCAATTTTCTCATTTGGAAATTGCTCCTGTAAGATTTCTTTTAACTGCTCCCCTTTCTTAATTTCTGAAGCAAAAATAAGTAACGGATAACCTGTCTTTCTCTGCTTATCAATATAGGACTTTAACTTTGGCGACAAACACTTCTTATCTAAGTAGCGATTAAAATCCGATAACCAAATTGGTTTTGGAATAATCAACGGATTTCCATGAAACCGTCTCGGTAAACTCAGTCTTTTTAGTTCTCCTAAACGGACCTTTTTATCTAACTCATTGGTCGAAGTCGCTGTTAAAAAGATTCTCAATCCATTCTCCTTTACACTATTCTTGACAGCGTGGTAAAGCGTGGGATTATCAACATAAGGAAAAGCATCTACTTCATCCACTATCAGCAAATCAAAAGCTTGATAAAACTTCAATAACTGATGGGTCGTCGCAACAACTAGTGGTGTTCGAAAATAAGGTTCCGATTCTCCATGTAGCAAAGCTATTCCGCAAGAAAAATCCTGTTGCAGGCGCTTATACAGCTCCAAACAAACATCTATGCGAGGACTAGCCAAACACACTGCACCACCTCCATTAATCACTTTAGCCACTACTTGATAAATCATTTCTGTCTTTCCAGCTCCTGTTACCGCATGAACTAAGGTTGGCTTTTGCTTGTCTACTGCTTGAAGTAGTCCCTCTGACACCTTCTCTTGAAAAGGAGTTAATTGGCCGCGCCATTTGAGAACATCTTGCTTCGGAAAATCCTCCTGCGGAAAATAGTATAAAGTTTGATCACTTCTGACTCGCTTCATCAGCAAGCACTCTCGACAATAGTAAGCACCGATGGGCAAATACCATTCTTCTAGAACAGTACTATTACAACGTTGACAGAAAAGTTTCCCCTTCTCCTTTCTCATTGCTGGAAGTTTCTCCGCCAACTGACGTTCTTCTTCTGTTAATTCATTCTCAGTAAATAAACGACCGAGATAATTTGGATTTACTTTCATACTTCTTTATTCGTAAAAACTAGCACTTTAGATGATTTTTTAGTACAATTAAATCATGGAATTTAGAACAATTAAAGAGGACGGTCAAGTCCAAGAAGAAATCAAAAAATCTCGCTTTATCTGCCATGCCAAGCGTGTTTATAGCGAAGAAGAGGCTCGTGACTTCATTACTGCCATCAAAAAAGAACACTACAAAGCGACACATAACTGCTCTGCCTTTATTATTGGAGAACGTAGTGAAATTAAACGTACAAGTGATGATGGTGAGCCTAGTGGTACTGCTGGTGTTCCCATGCTTGGGGTACTAGAAAATCACAATCTCACCAATGTCTGTGTGGTTGTGACACGCTACTTTGGTGGTATTAAACTAGGCGCTGGAGGACTAATTCGTGCTTACGCCGGCAGTGTCGCCTTAGCTGTCAAAGAAATTGGCATCATTGAAATAAAGGAACAGGCGGGCATTGCTATTCAAATGTCTTATGCTCAGTACCAAGAGTACAGTAACTTTCTTAAAGAACATAATCTCATGGAGCTGGATACAAACTTTACAGATCAAGTCGATACGATGATTTATGTTGATAAAGAAGAAAAAGAAACTATTAAAGCTGCACTGGTAGAATTTTTTAATGGAAAAGTCACTTTAACTGATCAAGGTTTACGCGAAGTTGAGGTTCCTGTAAACCTAGTGTAAACAATAGATAATACAGTGTTTCACTGATATTTCCACCGCTACTTTAATTAGCAAAATAAAAAGATGCGTACCAAAATATACTAGAAAATGAAGCAATTCAAACGAAACCTGATATCGTTTTCCTTTACACCTATTTACTAGAATTAGCTGAACACAATCGCTTAAAAATTAATGGCTTAGACCTGTGATATAAAAAAATCCTATCACTTCGATAGGATTTCTATATTTTACAAATGGTATAGATAGCGTTATACTAGAAATATCTTATACAAAGAGGTATTCATATGTCTATTTATAACAACATTACTGAACTAGTCGGTCAAACACCGATTGTTAGACTCAACAACATTGTGCCAGAAGGTGCTGCAGATGTCTATGTAAAACTTGAAGCATTTAATCCTGGTTCATCTGTAAAAGACCGTATTGCCCTTAGCATGATTGAAAAAGCTGAACAAGATGGTATTCTGAAACCTGGTTCTACTATTGTTGAAGCAACAAGTGGAAACACTGGTATTGGACTTTCATGGGTAGGGGCTGCTAAAGGGTATAAAGTTGTCATCGTTATGCCTGAAACTATGAGTGTAGAACGCCGTAAGATTATCCAAGCCTATGGTGCTGAACTCGTCCTTACGCCTGGTAGCGAAGGAATGAAGGGTGCTATTGCTAAGGCTCAAGAAATCGCTGCTGAACGTGATGGCTTCCTTCCTCTTCAATTTGACAATCCAGCTAATCCAGAAGTACACGAAAGAACAACAGGAGCTGAAATACTAGCTGCTTTCGGTAAAGATGGACTAGATGCCTTTGTTGCTGGAGTGGGTACCGGTGGAACGATTTCTGGTGTTTCTCATGCACTCAAATCAGCAAATTCAAACATTCAAGTTTATGCAGTGGAAGCTGATGAATCTGCTATTCTATCTGGTGAAAAACCTGGTCCTCACAAAATTCAAGGTATCTCAGCTGGATTTATTCCTGATACACTTGATACTAAAGCCTATGATGGTATCGTTCGTGTAACATCAGATGATGCTCTTGCACTCGGACGTGAAATTGGTGGAAAAGAAGGCTTCCTTGTAGGGATTTCCTCAGCTGCAGCTATCTACGGAGCCATCGAGATTGCCAAAAAATTAGGTACAGGTAAAAAAGTCCTTGCTCTAGCACCAGATAACGGTGAACGTTATCTCTCTACAGCACTCTATGAATTTGAAGTTTAGTCTCCTAAATACAATTGGCCCTTATTATAGGGCTTTTTATTTTTACCTTGAAAATAGGAAGCTCTCCCTATAAGGATCGACTGCATAGAAAAAAGGAAGCAAATTTACTTCCTTTCTATAATTAGTTATTCAAGGCTGCTGCCATTGTAGCTGCAACTTCAGCTTCAAAGTCGTTTGCAGCTTTCTCAATACCTTCACCAACTTCAAAGCGAGCGAACTCAACTACTGAAGCGTTAACTGATTCAAGGTATGCTTCAACTGTCTTGCTGTCATCCATGATGTAAACTTGTGCAAGAAGTGTATAAGCTTGGTCAACTTTAGTGTTGTCAAGCATGAAGCGATCCATTTTACCTGGGATAATTTTGTCCCAGATTTTTTCTGGTTTGCCTTCTGCAGCCAACTCAGCTTTGATGTCAGCTTCAGCTTGAGCAATCACTTCATCAGTCAATTGTGCTTTTGATCCATACTTCAAGTGTGGAAGAGCTGGTTTGTTAACCATTGCACGACTTTCGTTATCTTGGTCGATAACGTGGTTCAATTGTGCCAACTCATCTTTAACAAATTGCTCATCCAATTCTTTGTATGAAAGAACTGTTGGTTTCATCGCTGCGATGTGCATTGAAATTTGTTTAGCAAGTGCTTCGTCTCCACCTTCGATTACAGAGATAACACCGATACGTCCACCGTTGTGTTGGTATGCTCCGAAGTGTTGTGCATCTGTTTTTTCAATCAAAGCAAAGCGACGGAATGAGATTTTTTCTCCGATAGTTGCTGTTGCAGATACGTATGCAGCTTCAAGAGTTTCACCTGAAGGCATTGTCAAAGCAAGAGCTTCTTCGTTGTTAGCTGGTTTTCCTTCAACGATTGCTTTAGCTGTTGCGTTTACCAACTCAACAAATTGAGCGTTTTTCGCAACGAAGTCAGTTTCAGCATTTACTTCAACAACTGCTGCAATGTTACCGTCAACATAAACACCAGTCAAACCTTCTGCAGCAACACGGTCAGCTTTCTTAGCTGCCTTAGCCATACCTTTTTCACGAAGCAATTCAATCGCTTTTTCGATGTCACCGTCTGTTTCTACAAGCGCTTTTTTAGCGTCCATAACACCGGCACCAGATTTTTCACGCAACTCTTTTACAAGTTTAGCTGTAATTTCTGCCATTTTGATTCTCCTATATTTTTTAAAAATAGGAGAGCCGGGCTAAGCCCCGCCCTCCTAGGTAATTACTATTTATATAAATTAAGCGTTGTCGCCTTCTACAACTTCAACGATTTCTTCAATTGAATCTGCTTGAGTTTCTGAAGCTGCAAATTCTGCTTCAACTGCTACTGCATCCTCACCTTGACGTCCTTCGATGATAGCGTCAGCCAATTTAGCTGTGATCAATTTAACAGCACGGATAGCGTCATCGTTAGCTGGGATGATTACATCAATATCATCTGGATCAGTATTTGTGTCAACCATCGCTACAACTGGGATTCCCAATTTTTTAGCTTCTTTAACAGCGATTTGCTCTTTATGTGGGTCAACTACGTACATCACATCTGGGATACGAGGCATATCTTCGATACCACCCAAGAATTTTTCAAGACGCGCACGTTGTTTGTTAAGAAGTGCAACTTCTTTCTTAGGAAGAACTTCGAAAGTTCCATCTTCTTCCATACGTTTGATTTCTTTCAAACGAGCGATACGTTTTTGGATTGTTCCCCAGTTTGTAAGAGTTCCACCCAACCAACGGTGGTTGATGAAGTATTGACCTGAACGTACTGCTTCTTCAGCAACTGCATCAGCTGCTTGTTTCTTAGTACCAACGAACAATACAACTGCATCGTTAGCTGCTGCATCACGCATGAAGTCGTATGCTTGGTCAGCATATTTTACAGTTTGTTGCAAGTCGATAACGTGGATTCCGTTACGTTCAGTAAAGATGTACTTAGCCATCTTAGGGTTCCAGCGACGAGTTTGGTGACCAAAGTGTACACCAGCCTCAAGAAGTTGTTTCATTGAAATTACTGCCATGAGTATTTCTCCTTTTTGTTTTTTTCCTCTTCTTGACTTCAACTCGCAAAACGACCCAAGGGCAACTGCTTCACAATTCATCAAGAATGAGTATTATCGTTCA
>NZ_VMLT01000138.1:0-6213 GCF_013276815.1 Streptococcus sp. 1055
TGATTTTAGTCCAGTATTATATTAAACTTGATTAATCAACTATTGATAAATCAATAGAAAGGAGGAAGAAATGATAGAGATTCAAGATTTACTGTATCAACTCCGCTTGTCTGAGCAAGCGAGTACGCAATTGTTTGAAAAAAGGCTTGGGATTAGTTTGACACGGTATCAGATTTTATTATTTTTGTTGAAGCATTCCCCTTGTAATCAAATAGCGGTTCAGGAGCGTTTGAAGATTGATCAGGCTGCTTTGACACGGCATCTTAAGATTTTAGAAAAGGAAGGTTTGGTGGAGCGTCATCGTAATCCTGAAAATCAGCGAGAAGTCTTGGTAGAGGCTACGAAGTATGCCAAGGAGCAGTTAGTGATGAATCCACCTCTGCAGCATATCAAGGTTAAGAAAGAGATGGAAAGTATCTTAACAGAGTCTGAGAGAACAGAATTCAGCCGTTTATTAAACAAATTGGTTTTGAGCATTGAAAATATAGAAATTTAAGGAGAAATAGATGTCAATTATGACAATTATTTTAGCAACAATCGTTGCTTTGGAGCATTTTTACATTTTTTATTTGGAAAGTATTGCAACGCAATCAGAAGCGACTAGTCGTGTCTTTAACATGGACAGGGAAGAACTAGCTCGTCCGTCTGTAAGTTCATTGTTTAAAAATCAAGGTATTTATAATGCTTTGCTAGGAGTCTTTCTCTTGTATGGAATTTATTTCTCACAGAATTTAGAAATTGTGACTATTTTTGTCTTATTTGTGATTGGGGCTGCGGCTTATGGCTCTCTTACAGCAGATAAGAAAATTATTTTGAAGCAAGGTGGACCAGCTATTTTGGCCTTGATTAGTATTTTTCTCTTTAAATAAGTTCAAAGGTCAATCTTAGTCTCTCTAGTCCTTTTCGCTCCAGAATAAGGGAAATATGTTATACTTGTTTTTAAGAAAAAAGTCTCATTGAATTGGTTTTGAGGAGTTAGAAATGAAAGTATTAGTGACAGGTTTTGAGCCCTTTGGAGGGGAAAAGGTCAATCCAGCTTTGGAGGCTATTAAAGGTTTACCAGCTGAAATCCATGGTGCTGAGGTTCGTTGGCTAGAAGTACCGACAGTCTTTCACAAATCGGCCCAAGTATTGGAAGAAGAGATGAACCGCTATCAACCGGACTTTGTCCTTTGTATCGGGCAAGCGGGTGGAAGATCTAGCTTGACACCTGAGCGAGTAGCTATTAATCAAGATGATGCACGGATTCCTGATAATGAGGGTAATCAACCGATTGACCTTCCTATTCGTCCAGATGGTGCTCCGGCCTACTTTAGTAGTTTGCCGATTAAAGCGATGGTTCAAGCTATAAAAAAAGAGGGATTGCCGGCCTCTGTTTCCAATAGTGCAGGGACTTTTGTCTGCAATCATTTGATGTATCAGGCCCTCTATTTGGTAGAAAAGAAATTTCCACATGTTAAGGCAGGGTTTATGCATATTCCTTATATGATGGAACAGGTGGTGAATCGACCGACTACTCCAGCTATGAGTTTAGTGGATATTAGGCGAGGGATAGAAGCGGCAATCGGAGCCATTATAGAACATGGAGATCAGGATCTCAAGTTGGTAGGCGGAGAAACTCATTGATAGAAAAAAGCTTGAGGGAAAACCTTCAAGCTTTTGGACGTTTTCGAGCCAATACTGCTCGGTAAAAAATCATTTTATTAATTAATTTGAATGTAGGGTAGGAGTGAAAAACTAGCCCTACCAGGGGTAGTTTAGTTGGTATTTTTTACTAAGTGCTGCTCTAAGTACTGCTCTATAAAAGCTGATTTTAGTACATTGGATATAAGGTAGGAGTAAAAAACTAGCAATGCCAAAGGTAATCCAATTGAGGAAGTACCAAGGAAGAAGCTGTAAATCTAGGACAAAGTGCTGGAACTTGTAGCCCTTCATAAAGGAACGGCTAGTTTTTAGGATTCGTCTTGGTGAGGCCTGTCCTAGGTCTAGACTATAACAGAGAAGAAATTCCACCTGTGAATAGGCATAATACTGTGGAATATAGAGGATATTTCCTACAATGATCAAGATGAGACTTGCAAGAAAGTAGAGTCCAAAGACCATGAGGAAACGCTCGGTTTCAACTGATGAGAGATCTAGATTTGGAAACTCAGGATGTAGGGTGACGAATTTTTGGGCTAAAAAGCTACTATAAAAGAGGAAGTAAATCCCAAGTAAATTAGGGATACTCCATAAAAAGAGATAGAAACGTTTGAGAAGTAGGGTCAAAAAGGTTTGAGAAAAGCGCTCCTCATCAAAGAGAGCTAGGCTGTTTTTTACAGATGGCTCCGTTTTAGAATCTTTCATGAGTGTCAGGGTTGCATAGACGGAACTGGTCAAAAGAATAGTCCCGATAAAGGAGACTAGTAGAGGAAAGAGGTAGGCTTGAAGTATTTGACCAAGTATGCTGAAAAATGGCTGTTCTAAAACAGTCACGTGGATCCGAGATAAGGGATTAAGAAAACCAGATAAGATGACCAGCATACTGGGAAGGATATAGAGGAGAAAGAGACGGGGGGTGTCAGCCTGAAAATGTTTTGACTCCTGACGAATTGTTTTTAAATCAATTTTTGGATAGTTCATTCTCTTATTATACCATAGTTCGTGACAGTTCCAGCTTTTTTTGATAAAATCATACAGTATGCCCTTGGGTACAAAGTATGAACTGGGACTGTCTTTCCCAGCTTCGGAGGTAAAAAATGTCAGATTCACCAATCAAATACCGTTTGATTAAGAAAGAAAAACATACAGGAGCTCGTCTGGGAGAAATCATCACTCCCCACAGCACCTTCCCAACACCTATGTTTATGCCAGTTGGGACTCAAGCCACTGTCAAAACTCAGTCGCCTGAAGAATTGAAGGAGATGGGTTCGGGAATTATCCTGTCAAACACCTATCATCTCTGGCTTCGTCCTGGAGATGAACTTATTGCTCGCGCAGGTGGTCTCCACAAGTTCATGAATTGGGACCAGCCTATCTTGACAGATAGTGGTGGTTTTCAGGTTTATTCCTTAGCAGATAGCCGTAATATCACAGAAGAAGGAGTAACCTTTAAAAACCATCTCAATGGTTCCAAGATGTTCCTATCGCCAGAAAAAGCTATCTCTATTCAGAATAATCTAGGCTCAGACATCATGATGTCCTTTGACGAATGTCCTCAGTTTTATCAACCTTACGATTACGTTAAGAAATCAATCGAGCGTACCAGTCGTTGGGCTGAGCGTGGTTTGAAGGCTCACCGTCGTCCGCATGACCAAGGGTTATTTGGGATTGTGCAGGGGGCAGGATTTGAAGACCTGCGTCGCCAATCGGCTCATGACCTTGTCAGCATGGATTTCCCAGGCTACTCTATCGGTGGCTTGGCAGTAGGAGAAACCCACGAAGAGATGAATGCGGTTTTGGACTTCACAACCCAACTGCTTCCTGAAAATAAACCTCGCTATTTGATGGGTGTCGGAGCGCCAGATAGCTTGATTGATGGGGTCATTCGTGGGGTGGATATGTTTGACTGTGTCTTGCCGACTCGTATCGCTCGTAACGGGACTTGTATGACCAGTCAGGGACGTTTGGTTGTCAAAAATGCCCAGTTTGCTGAGGACTTTACGCCACTGGATCCTGAGTGTGATTGCTACACATGTAAGAACTACACACGCGCCTACCTTCGTCACCTACTCAAAGCTGATGAAACCTTCGGTATCCGCTTAACTAGCTACCATAATCTTTACTTCTTGCTTAACCTGATGAAGCAAGTGCGACAAGCCATCATGGATGACAATCTCTTGGAATTCCGTGAGTATTTTGTGGAAAAATATGGCTATAATAAGTCAGGACGCAATTTCTAAAACGGAATAGATATAAGCTAAAAATCCTAAGTTTTCTCTTAGGATTTTTCTTCTTTTTTTGATAGAATAAAGTGTATAATGAAAGGGAGAATAAACTCGTATGCGCATTAAATGGTTTTCCTTGATTAGGATTACAGGTTTACTACTGGTACTCTTGTATCATTTCTTTCAGACCATCTTTCCTGGAGGATTTTTCGGGGTAGATGTCTTTTTCACATTTTCAGGTTTCCTGATTACGGCTCTACTCATCGAAGAGTTTTCTAAAAATCATGAGATTGACTTGATTGGATTTTTTAGGAGACGCTTTTATCGGATTGTGCCACCTGTGATTTTGATGGTCTTGGTAACCATGCCCTTTACCTTTCTAGTTCGCCAAGATTATGTGGCTGGAATTGGGGGTCAGATTGCGGGTGTTTTAGGCTTTATGACTAACTTCTATGAACTGCTAACAGGTGGGAGTTATGAATCTCAGTTCATTCCTCATTTGTTTGTTCATAATTGGAGCTTGGCCGTTGAGGTTCACTACTATATTCTTTGGGGATTGGCAGTTTGGTTCTTATCCAAACAGTCCAAATCAAATGGTCAGTTGAGGGGAATGGTTTTTCTCTTATCAGCTGCTGCCTTCTTGATCAGCTTCTTCTCCATGTTTATTGGTAGTTTTCTAGTGACCTCTTATTCCTCTGTTTACTTCTCCAGTTTAACTCATGTCTATCCATTCTTTTTGGGAAGTATCCTAGCAACGATTGTAGGCGTTCGTCAGACGACTTCCCTCGTCAAGCAGTTGGATAAAATCTGGGATTTACGCAAGACCCTTTTGGTTTTTGGAGGAGGTTTTGGCTTCTTACTCATTTTGACCTTCTTTGTCAAATTTACCTATCTTTTTGCCTATCTTATGGGCTTCTTACTTGCTAGCCTTGCAGCTCTTGCTATGATTCTGGCGGCGCGTGTCTTACATGAAAAGACACATCATATACAAGAGACAAAGATGATTAGCTTTTTAGCGGATACTAGCTATGCAGTTTATCTCTTCCATTGGCCTTTCTACATCATTTTCTCACAGTTGACCTCAAATCTTCTTGCTGTGTTATTAACTTTGATTTTTTCTTATGGATTTGCCAGTCTTTCATTTTATGTATTGGAACCTTGGATTGCAGGCAAGAACACACCTATTTTACAAACTCTTCGTCCCCTGCCTTATATTCACACAATTCTTGCAACAAGTACGGGAATCTTGGCCTTCATTGTCTTCTTAGTGACTTTGTTGGCACCACAAGTGGGAGCGTTTGAGACAGACTTAACTGTCAATGGCTTGAAGCAAGCTGCTAGTACTATTGCCCAAACAAAAGTGATAGCAGAACGAGCAGAAGCTGATAGTTTAGGAATTGCTGATGGCACTATGTTAATTGGTGACTCGGTGGCTTTAAGGGCAAATACAGCCCTGCAGACAGCTCTTCCTGGAGCACAAATTAACGCGCAGGTCAGCAGAACAACCAAGACTGCCAATGAAATCATGATAAACAATAGCCAAAATAAATTTTTACCTAAGATGGTGGTCATTGCGACTGGGGTAAATAATCCTGAAAATTACAAGGAAGACTGGGACAGTATCGTAAAAAATCTTCCTAAGGGCCACCATATGGTTTTGGTGACTCCTTATGAGGGAGATAAGACAAAAGAGACCTATGCCATCGTTGAGAAGGCTGCTGCCTACATGAGAGAATTGGCAGAGAAGACACCTTACATCACGATAGCAGATTGGAATCAAGTTGCGAAAGAGCATCCAGAAATTTGGGCAGGAACAGACCAAGTCCATTTCGGAAGTGACACTAGCACTATTGAAGCAGGAGCAAAATTGTATGCAGATACGATTGCCACAGCCTTGAAGACAGCTCAAGACAAGCCAGTCAAATCAAAATAACGTGTATTAAAAAGAGAAGAGTTGGAGAAATCCAACTCTTTTAAAATATCGCATCTCTGTGCCTTTCTTGTGTTTGTGGTTGAACAACAAGTATAACACAGAGGTGTTTTCTTATGTCTACACTTTCAGCTAGTTGAACCATCTAATTTTTAGGAGGGCTGGGTGGCTAACTTCATTATAGAACTTTCATTTAGTAAATCGAACGTGAAAATGTCCCATTTGATAAAATAGTCGTATGAAAAGGATCCAACTGAATATGAATGAAACGAAAAAATATCTTGTGATAAAAGCTATAGACCAAGGAAAGAAAACAAAGAATCGAGCCTGTGTCGAACTGAATCTTTCTGAAAGACAAATCAATCGTCTGCTACTAGCCTATCAACAGAAAGGAAAAGAAGCCTTCAGACACGGAAA
>NZ_VMLT01000139.1:0-13765 GCF_013276815.1 Streptococcus sp. 1055
GGTTTGAAGAGATTTTTGAAGAGTATTAAGGAGCAAAACGGATGCAGACTGCTTCGGGAACATGGAAGTCGTTGGAGAGTTCTGCTAGACGACCATTGTCACAATTACGTTTAAAGACAGTTGCATTGTCAGAGTCTTGGTGGACAGCAATGAGAAATTTTTGGTCAGGTGTCAAATCAAAATCACGTGGAGTCTGACCATGTGTTGGAACGATTTCTAATAACTCTAAGCTACCGTCCGCAAGGATGGTATATACTGCGATAGAATCATGACCACGGTTAGAAGCGTAGAGGTATTTACCGTCTGTAGAGAGACGAATAGCAGCGGTTCCATTAAAGCCTTCATAACCGTCTGGTAGAGTTGAAATCACTTGCATACGTTCAAATTCGCCAACGCCATCGTAGATTAGAACCTCGATAGTGCTATTGAGTTCACAAATCAGATAAGCGATTTTATAGTGGTTATGGAAAACGATATGACGTGAGCCCGCTCCTGGCTGGCTATTGTAGGTATAGAGTTTAGATAATTTCCCTTCTTGATCAAGGTCATAAGTGATAACTTGGTCAGTACCCAAGTCGCAGGTCACTAGATAGTGGTCAGGTGTTAAATCTGTATAGTGAACATGGGGGGAAGCTTGATTTTCATGTGGACCTTGGCCACTGTGTTGATCCATATCACTAAGTAGAAGACTCCCATCCTTCTGACGTTTATAAACAAGGACCTGTCCCTTGTGGTAGTTGGCTGCATAGACCAAATTACGCTTTTCATCAACGGCAACATAACAGTGGGGAGCTCCTTTTTCAACGACGTGATTTAATAAAGCCCCGTCAGTTTGATAGGCTGCAATCCCTCCCTTATCGTCTTGACTACCAACAGTGTATAGGTGTTGGTGCTGGTCAAAGGCAAGGTAGGTTGGACTTGGCTCAGCTGTAAAAAGTTCTAGATTTGAAAGCTGACCAGTTTCTGTATCAAAGTCAGCCTTGTAAATCCCTTGGGAAGTACGACGTGTATAAGTTCCAAAATAAACAGTTTCTTTCATAACGTTACCTCTATATAAAGATAAGACTATTATATCACAAAAACAAGCCAATTAAAGACATCCAATTAGATGTAAGCACTTTAAAAAAGAGTTATTTTGATTTAAAAATGGTATAATGAGAGAACGATAGAAAGGAAGTATTTATGGAGCAAAAAGAGAAACATTTTAGCCTATCTTGGTTTTTTAAGTGGTTTTTAGATAACAAGGCCATTACGGTATTTTTAGTAACCTTATTATTGGGACTCAATCTTTTTATTTTAAGTAAGATTAGTTTTCTATTTTCACCTGTTTTAGACTTTTTAGCAGTTGTGATGTTGCCAGTCATTTTGTCTGGTTTGTTATATTATTTGTTGAATCCTATTGTTGATTGGATGGAGAAGCATAAGGTTAATCGTGTTATAGCTATCACTATTGTCTTTGTTATCATCGCTCTCTTTATCATTTGGGGCTTGGCAGTCGCCATTCCAAATCTGCAACGTCAGGTTTTGACCTTTGCAAGAAACGTTCCTGTTTACTTAGAAGATATAGATAGGATTGTTAATGGATTGGTAGCCCAGCACCTGCCAGATGATTTCAGACCTCAATTAGAGCAAGTTTTGACCAATTTTTCTAGCCAGGCTACAGTTTGGGCGAGCAAGGTTTCATCTCGGGCAGTCAACTGGGTGAGTGCCTTTATTAGTGGGGCTTCTCAAGTGATTGTTGCCTTGATTATCGTTCCGTTCATGCTCTTTTATCTCTTGCGTGATGGGAAAGGCTTGCGTAACTATTTGACCCAATTTATGCCAAGAAAATTGAAGGAACCTGTTGGACAAGTTTTATCAGATGTGAATCAACAGTTGTCCAACTATGTTCGAGGGCAAGTAACAGTGGCTATTATTGTAGCAGTAATGTTTATTATCTTCTTTAAGATTATCGGTCTACGTTATGCGGTTACGCTTGGTGTTACTGCTGGTATTTTAAATCTGGTTCCTTATCTTGGTAGCTTCCTAGCCATGCTTCCTGCCCTAGTTTTGGGCTTGATTGCTGGGCCAGTCATGCTTTTGAAAGTAGTGATTGTCTTTATCGTAGAACAAACTATTGAAGGCCGTTTTGTCTCTCCATTGATTTTGGGAAGTCAATTAAACATCCATCCCATTAATGTTCTCTTTGTTTTGTTAACTTCAGGATCTATGTTTGGTATCTGGGGAGTTTTACTTGGTATTCCAGTTTATGCCTCTGCTAAGGTTGTCATTTCAGCCATTTTCGAATGGTATAAGGCAGTCAGTGGTCTATATGAATTAGAGGGCGAGGAAGTCAAAAGTGAACAATAGTCAACAGATGTTACAGGCTTTGGAGGAGCAAGATTTAGCCAAGGCTGAGCACTATTTCGTCAAAGCTTTAGAAAATGATCCAAGTGACCTTCTGTATGAGTTGGCAACTTATCTTGAAGGAATTGGTTTTTATCCTCAGGCAAAGGAGATTTACCTGAAAATTGTAGAGGATTTCCCAGAGCTTCATCTTAATCTAGCTGCAATTGCTAGCGAGGATGGTCAAATCGAAGAAGCCTTTGCTTATCTTGAGGAAATCCAAGCTGACAGTGACTGGTATGTTTCGGCTTTGGCTTTGAAGGCAGATCTTTACCAGATGGAAGGTTTGACAGATGTGGCGCGTGAGAAATTGCTGGAGGCTTTGACCTACTCAGAGGATCCTCTCTTGATATTGGGTTTGGCAGAGTTGGATAGTGAGTTGGAAAATTACCAAGAGGCCATTCAAGGCTATGCCCAGTTAGATAATCGTACTATTTATGAGCAAACGGGCATTTCCACCTATCAACGAATTGGTTTTGCCTATGCCCAGTTAGGGAAATTTGAAACGGCTACTGAGTTTTTAGAAAAAGCCCTGGAGTTAGAATACGATGACCTAACAGCTTTTGAGTTGGCCAGCCTTTACTTTGATCAAGAAGAATACCAAAAAGCCACCCTTTACTTTAAGCAGCTTGATACCATTTCTCCTGACTTTGAAGGCTATGAATATGGTTATAGCCAGGCCTTACATAAGGAACATCAAGTTCAAGAAGCCCTGCGTATCGCTAAGCAAGGCTTAGAGAAAAATCCCTTTGAAACTCGCCTCTTGCTAGCTGCTTCGCAATTCTCTTATGAATTGCATGATGCAAGTGGGGCAGAAAATTATCTCCTAACAGCTAAAGAAGACGCTGAGGATACAGAAGAAATCTTGCTTCGTTTAGCCACTATTTATCTGGAGCAGGAGCGTTATGAGGATATTCTAGACTTGCAGAGCGATGAGCCAGAAAATCTCTTGACCAAGTGGATGATTGCTCGTTCCTATCAAGAAATGGACGATTTGGATACTGCCTATGAGCATTACCAAGAGTTGGCAGGAGATTTAAAGGACAATCCAGAGTTTTTGGAACACTATATCTATGTCTTGCGTGAATTGGGCTACTTTGAGGAAGCAAAAGTCAATGCACAAGCTTACTTAAAACTGGTTCCAGATGATGTGCAAATGCAAGAACTGTTTGAGAGATTGTAAGAATGTTTAAACATATAGAACTGTAGTTTATCTCTTTTGATAGCTACGGTTTTTATTTGTATATGATAGAATTTTTTTGCAAAAATGGTTGGTTATTTTGTTTATTCATGCTATAATAGGAACAATTACTTTTAGGAGGTGCAGTATGTCTTATTTATTTGAGATATTACCGAGTTTACTGAATGGTGCGAGCACGACTGTACAGGTCTTTGCACTGGTCTTGCTATTTTCGATTCCTTTGGGCGTTTTGATTGCCTTTGCCTTGCAAGTCCATTGGAAGCCCCTCCATTATCTGATTAACATTTACATCTGGGTTATGCGTGGCACCCCCTTGCTCTTGCAATTGATTTTTATTTATTATGTGCTCCCAAGTATTGGGATTCGTTTAGACCGCCTTCCTGCAGCTATTATTGCCTTTGTTCTCAACTATGCGGCTTACTTTGCAGAAATTTTCCGTGGGGGAATTGACACTATTCCAAGAGGACAGTATGAGGCAGCCAAGGTCTTGAAGTTTAGCCCTTTTGACACAGTGCGCTATATTATCTTGCCCCAAGTGACCAAGATTGTTCTTCCTAGTGTCTTTAACGAAGTTATGAGTTTGGTCAAGGATACCTCTCTGGTCTATGCTCTTGGAATTTCAGACCTTATCTTGGCTAGTCGAACAGCTGCCAACCGTGACGCCAGTCTGGTTCCCATGTTCTTGGCAGGAGCCATTTACTTGATTTTGATTGGGATTGTGACAATTATTTCCAAAAAAGTTGAGAAGAAGTACAGTTATTATAGATAGGAGGCAGCTATGTTAGAATTACGAAATATCAATAAAGTCTTTGGAGACAAACAAATCCTGTCTAATTTCAGTCTAAGTATTCCTGAAAAGCAAATCCTGGCTATTGTTGGGCCTTCTGGTGGAGGTAAGACAACTCTCTTACGTATGCTTGCAGGTCTTGAAACCATTGATTCAGGGCAAATCTTTTATAATGGACAACCTTTAGAGCTGGATGAATTGCAGAAGCGCAATCTACTGGGATTTGTCTTCCAAGATTTTCAACTGTTCCCTCATTTATCAGTTCTGGCCAATTTGACCTTATCGCCTGTGAAGACCATGGGAATGAAGCAGGAAGAGGCTGAGAAGAAGGCGCGTGGACTCTTGGAACAGTTAGGACTAGGAGGACACGCAGAGGCCTATCCTTTCTCACTATCTGGTGGGCAAAAGCAGCGGGTGGCTTTGGCGCGTGCTATGATGATTGACCCAGAAATCATTGGCTACGATGAACCAACTTCTGCTCTGGATCCAGAATTGCGCTTGGAAGTGGAAAAACTAATCTTGCAAAATAGGGAACTTGGTATGACACAGATTGTGGTAACCCACGATTTGCAGTTCGCGGAAAATATTGCAGATGTATTATTGAAAGTAGAACCTAAATAGGAGGAAAAATGGATGAAAAAATGGATACTTGTATTAGTTAGTCTAATGACTGCTTTGTTCTTAGTAGCTTGTGGGAAAAATTCTAGCGAAACTAGTGGAGATAATTGGTCTAAGTACGAGTCTAACAAGTCTATTACTATTGGATTTGATAGTACTTTTGTTCCAATGGGATTTGCTCAGAAAGATGGTTCTTATGCAGGATTTGATATTGATTTAGCTACAGCTGTTTTTGAAAAATACGGAATTACGGTAAATTGGCAACCGATTGATTGGGATTTGAAAGAAGCTGAATTGACAAAAGGAACGATTGATCTGATTTGGAATGGCTATTCTGCTACAGATGAACGCCGTGAAAAGGTGGCTTTCAGTAACTCATATATGAAGAATGAGCAGGTATTGGTTACGAAGAAATCATCTGGTATCACGACTGCAAAGGATATGGCTGGAAAGACCTTAGGAGCGCAAGCTGGTTCATCTGGTTATGCGGACTTTGAAGCAAACCCAGCGATTTTAAAGGATATTGTCGCTAATAAGGAAGCGAATCAATACCAAACCTTTAATGAAGCCTTGATTGATTTGAAAAATGATCGAATTGACGGTCTATTGATTGACCGTGTCTATGCAAACTATTATTTAGAAGCAGAAGGTGTTTTAAACGATTATAATGTCTTTACAGTTGGACTAGAAACAGAAGCTTTTGCGGTTGGAGCCCGTAAGGAAGATACAACTCTGGTTAAGAAGATAAATGAAGCTTTTTCTAGTCTTTACAAGGACGGCAAGTTCCAAGAAATCAGCCAAAAATGGTTTGGAGAAGATGTAGCAACCAAAGAAGTAAAAGAAGGACAGTAAGATAAAATAGTGGCTGAGACTGCGTTTTGATTAGCAAAACGTAGTTTTTTGTAATCTAGGAAAACGATAATAGCGATTGAATCTGGATAATTGAATATGGAATAGCCCACTGTGATTTCTAAACCATTGTTAAAAATTGATTTGATTTCCAAAATTAAAATGTTCTGTAATGAAATGCTGATGCAACTGTTTTAGGAACAATAAAACGCATAATATCAAGGTTTTTGCACCTTATATTATGCGTTTTTGTGATTTTAAAACTTGTTAGCTGATTTTTTACAATCCAGCAAAGTCTTTGATTTCTTGTGCTGACATTGAAGAGTCGCAACGGACATTGATTTGTCCATCTGCAATGTGAACGAAGCCTGGTACAGTTGGGATTCCGTAGCGTGAGCGGAATTCTTGCAACTCATTGAGTTGGCTTGGTTCTTCACTGTTGATGAAGTAGATGTGAGCTTTGGTTTCAGCTACGACACCTGCTAAAGTACCTGCAAATTTACGGCAGTAAGGGCAAGTTTTGCGACCGATAAAGAAGGTTGCAGTTTCTTTTTTATCAAGAGCTTCTTGCGCACGCGCAACTGTAGTGACTTCAAGGTCTTTGATGTTATCTAAAAATTGTTCCATGAGATTACCTCGCTTTCATTGATAAGTCTAGTATGCCATAAAGTTTCTAAAATTGCTTAGATTTGATACGAAAAAAAGATGAGATTGGTTGGTCTCATCTTTTATAGGATTTTATTTTACAAAAGCATTGATTTCTGCTTCGATATTAGCAATCTTAGCTTGTGATTCTTCGTTTGTTTCACCTACAACTGCAATGTAGAACTTGATTTTTGGTTCTGTACCTGAAGGGCGAACAGCAATCCATGATCCATCAGCAAGTGTGTATTTCAACACATCACTTGGAGGAGTTGTCAAGTTTGTAACAGTTCCGTCAGCAGCAGTAGCAGTTTGAGCCTTGAAGTCTTCTACGACAGTGATAGCTGTTGTGTTCCATTCTTTTGGAGCATTGTTGCGGAATTTAGCCATAATTGCTTTGATTTGTTCAGCACCATCAACACCAGAAAGAGTAACAGAGATAGTCTTTTCTGCGTAGTAGCCATATTCTTTATAGATTTCTTCGATACCATCAGCAAGTGTCAAACCGCGTGAACGGTAGTAGGCAGCAAGTTCAGCAACGACTAGAACGGCTTGGATAGCGTCTTTATCACGTACGAATGGTTTAATCAAGTAACCGAAGCTTTCTTCAAATCCCATCATGTATGTGTGGTTGTGTTTTTCTTCGAATTCTTGGATTTTTTCAGCGATGAATTTGAAACCAGTCAGAACGTTGAACATGGTTGCGCCGTAGCTTTCAGCAATCTTCGTTACCAAGTCAGTTGATACGATCGATTTGCAAAGGGCTGCATTTTCAGGAAGAGTTCCAGCGTTTTTGTGGGCTTCCAAGATGTATTTTGCCATGATAGCACCGATTTGGTTACCTGAAAGGTTGAGGTAGCTACCATCTTTTTGAAGAACTTCAACACCAACACGGTCAGCATCAGGGTCAGTTGCCACAAGAACATCTGCACCAACTTGACGACCAAGTTCTTCAGCAAGTGCAAAGGCTGCTTGGCTTTCTGGGTTTGGAGATTTTACAGTTGAGAAGTCTGGGTCAGCAGTTGCTTGCGCTTCAACGACTTGAACAGAGTCAAATCCTGCTTGGGCAAGAGCACGACGAGCCAACATTTCACCAGTACCATGAAGTGGTGTGTAGACAATCTTCATGTCTTTACCGAATTCTTCAATCAAGGCTGGGTTGATGTTAACGTCCTTCACTTCTTTGAGGTATTCCACATCGATAGCTTCGCCGATAACTTCAATCAAGCCAGAAGCTTTTTCAGCTTCCACATCAGCAACTTCAACTGCAAATGGATTTTCGATTGCACGGATATAAGTAGTCAAAGCGTCCGCGTCATGTGGAGGCATTTGTCCACCGTCTTCACCGTAAACCTTGTAACCGTTAAATGGAGCAGGGTTGTGGCTGGCTGTAACCATGATACCTGCGAAGCAGTTGAGATGACGAACTGCAAATGATAGTTCTGGAGTTGGACGAAGGCTTTCAAATACGTAAGATTTGATACCGTGTTTAGCAAGAACTGCCGCAGATTCAAAGGCAAACTCAGGTGAGAAGTGACGACTATCGTAGGCGATTGCTACACCGCGTTCTTTTTCGTTTCCACCTTTTGACTCAATCAAACGAGCCAATCCTTCAGTAGCTTGGCGAACAACGTAAATGTTGATGCGGTTTGTACCAGCGCCAATCAAGCCACGCATACCTGCAGTACCAAATTCAAGATTTGTATAGAAGGCATCTTCCTTTGTTTTTTCGTCCATATTTTCCAAATCTTGACGAAGGTAGTCAGGAAGCTCCGCAAAATCAACCCATTTCTGGTAATTTTCTTGGTAAGACATTAAAATTCTCCTTTATTTTTAAAACATTTAATCAGTTTGATTATATCATTTTTTTTAGTTTTAGTAAAACCTTATCTGCTTCGAAAATATCTTCAAACCAGGTCAGATTGAATTTTGGGTTTATATGATGTTGAGGCTAGGAAAAATTCAATTTCAGTAAAAAAAGTAAGTCTTCTCATAATAAAANNTTTTATTATGAGAAGACTTTTACCCAGCATCTTTTAATGATGATAATCTTTCAATAGCGCCTCAAACTCAGAGACAGTCATTCCCAATTGATGGCTGGCTACCTCAGAAGTCAGAAGACCTTGACGGACTAAATTTAGTAGCATGGACAAACTTCCTTCAACTTTCCCTTGCTCCAGTCCCTGTTCAAGACCTTCTTCTCGCCCTTTTTCAATGCCCTCTGCGCGACCACGTTCTAAGCCCTTTTCCTCCGCTTGTTCCAAGGCATAGTCCTGAGCTAACAAGGCTTGTTCTTCTCGCATACGTAGTTGACTAAACATTTTCCTGTCCTCCTCGGACCAGCTCTTGTAGTCCAGCAGTTGGTCTGCTTGGCTGATGGCTCGCTCGGGTTGCTGAGTAAAGGGTTTGTTGCCAAAAAACTCCAACCACGGCTTGCGAACCTTGTCTTTGCTGGTTTCTCTGTATTTTTTTAATTCCAAGAATGCCATCTTGACTAGATGGTTTTCTTGACCGTTATTTGTGATAGTTAAAACCTCACCTGTCGTATCCTCGAGCATGCTGAAGCTATGGAAAGCCAAGTCATCTGAAAAGTAATTGCTGTCCACGATTGCAATAGCATAAACTGGGGCGATGTGTTTGTAACTCTGGTGAGTATCTCCTTCTCGTTGGCGAATTTTTTCAAGATTTTGATTGACCTGACTACACAGATAAGCCCACAGGCGATTGATGAAAAAATTCTGATGATGTACCTGAATCTCAATGATAACTTGCGTTCCATTATCCAACTCCGCTAAGACGTCTATACTGGTGTAGAAATCCTGTGCCGAGTAGGGCATGGAAGGCAAGACGTGAATATTGCTTCCCTCTAAAATGGTCACATTTTTTGCTGGTAAATCCAACATATCGCGAATAAATTGACAAGTGATTTCTGGATTACTAAAAATCTTCTTAGCAACCAAGTCATTAGTTGGGCTGATGCCCGGATGTCTGAGAATCATCCTTTTCCTCCTTCTATTATAGCACATTTTTTAATCTAATTTGCTAGATTTGATGCTTCTATCTATTTATTCGGAAAAAGTAGAAAAAGAGTAGAAAAAATGTCAAATTGTTTCATTTTTAAAGAAATAAGTGTAAAAGTTAATGGAGATCCAAAAGCAAGCTGGAAAGGTCTCAAAGCGCAGCGTTGAGCTTGCTGATAGGAGGAAGCAAGTCCATTAGATGCACACGACAAGGCAAGGATGATGAGGCTTCATCTTTGGTGTCGACTTACTGGTGAGGGACTCCTAACCTAGCTTTGCTCTCAGTAAAAAGAGTCGTCTATCTCCTAGTCTTCCATTCAAAAAGTTTGAAATTTCAAGCCGACTGGTGTATAATATATTCATGAATTGTATTCTATTATATAGGAAGTAATAGGGCACAATATATATATATATATATATATGGAGTGTAAAAGTGAATCATTCAGAAAAACAATTAAAATACAGTATTCGTAAAGTGAGTGTCGGTGCCTCTAGTGTTGTCATTGGGGCGCTCTATCTTTTGATGGGAGCAGGGATTGCTCATGCTGAGGGCGTGGAGTCAGTGAGGGAAACTGAGAGGACAGCAAAACCGACAGATCCAGAACAGTCTGGAAATGGAGAGACAGGAAATAAGCCTGATCTCAGCAATACTGATGCAGCAGCAAACACCTATAATGCTCCCGTAGCTGAAAATCCGCTAGTAACTCCAGAAAGTACGAAACCTCGTACTCGTAGTAAAAGAGAATTAGCTGATGAGGAGGCAAGTGATTCATCGAATGGAGCTACAGACCCAGCAGATACTGATCCAGCTTTACTGGATGCCAATCGTAAGGGTGACGCAGTAAAAGAACACCAGCCTGGGGTCATTGTGCCTAAAGATGGAGAAAAGGGTGGGGATGATAAGAATGCCAACCTGAAATTTGATGATTCTAAGGAAAATCTGACTCTCGAACAATTATGGGATATTGTAAAAAATATGCCAGACGACTTCCAAAATAACGAGCGTTCATACTTGAGAAATATGAACACTCTCGGGGATGCACTGAGATTTAAAGACGGGAAAGTCGTTAAAGATGAAGATGGCGAGAAACTACAAGATGGTGAAATTCGTGAAATTAACGAGTTTGGTGGTTGGGTAGCTATAAGCGGTGGAACGTTCGCCATCGGTAAGAAAAATGCTCAAGGGTATTTCACTGGTTGGTACACTGACAAAGATGGACATCGTCAAGAAGGTGGAATGCTTGGTTCTGATGCTCTTGACCGAGTCTACCTTCACGAGCAAGCCCTAGATCGTCGTTTTAATTACATGCTGATGCTTGCCAAAGGACGTACTATCGCCAATAAAGATGATAAAGCACAAGATAACTCTCCGTTTGATATAAAGACAGAAAATAGAACAGGAAATAAGGAACATCTTAATAGCTTACCTGTAAAAGATAAGGAAGATATTCTCCAACATTCTCCAAATATTGAAGGATTCAATGGAATAGAAAAAACCTTCACTGCCTTTTCCACCAAATATGGAAGTCGTTTGAAAATCGACTTTGTAACAGGATATATCTCAGACTATGAAGGGTCAAAAGGGACCTATCGTATTGTTGTTAAAGCGATTAAAAAAGGTGAGACTGATAATACTACTAAAGAAGAAACTATCTATGACCACACGATCAACCGAATTGACGGAGTAGTAGAGAATGAAGAACGCTATAGCCAAGGTGTGGATTTAAGTAATATTAACAGAACAATTAAAAGGCTTTTAAAGGATGAGTACAATAAAAAAGTTAATATTCTTGCACATGCTAAATATAAGAAAAAATATCCGAGTGAAAGAGGAGTAGATGTTAAGAAACTAAAACCTTTAAAAGAGGAAGCAAAACAAGAACTCGCTAAAAAAGGAGATGTTATAGTTGAGTTGCCTATCGATAAGGATAAATTGCGAGAAGGTACAGGAAAGTTAAGAAATAAGTTTAAAGAGGAACTAAACTTTACAGAGCGCTATGCAACTGTAGCTAATAAACTCCAAAATGTATTAAGGCACATAACGGATAGCGAGGTGCAAAAAAAGTCCGCAATATGGGTGGTCAGTACTGAGAAAAATCCAGATGGAACTCTAAAAAGTAAAGACCGAGATCGTGTCTATAAATTATTGGATTTTGTATTACCAACTGCGAAAAAAATTATCTATCATGCAGATACAGACCAATTAGAACTCCAAACAGACCCAGAAAAAGTGAAGAATCATCGTCAAGAACTTGAAGCTAGACTGAAAACAAAAGAAGCTAGCTTAGCAAGCACTACGAATGAAGAGGATAAAACTAAACTTAACAAAGAAATCTCAGCCTTAAAAGCAGCCCTTGGATCCACAAACGCCTACACTTACCTGGAAGCAAGAAACGGAAGTAAAGAAGCAAAAATCCTTGGCTCACTCATGGAAGCAACTGTAAAACCTCCAATAAATGAGATGACGGACGCTGACTATAACAAATATCGTACTAATGAACTTGCTGCGAAGGAAAAAGATGGTCTTTCAAAATTCACTGCCTATTTTGTTGAAAAAGAAAACATTGAACGTTCAGAGGTGATTTCTGATGATGAATTATCAAAAAAAATTCATGCGGAAATTGGCGGAGATAATGACAAACTAGGTAAAGGTGGATACTTCTCAACAGGAGATATTCCATTAGGTAAAGACGTTGTAGCCTACAAGATACAAGTGTTTGCTGACAACGAAAAACGCGTTGGGGTTAATAAGCAAAGTCCAAGACTTCAATATAACTTACCGATCCTAGCTGATTTTTCAGTCATCCAAGATACTGTGGAACCATCACGAACCGTTGTTGAAAAAATCATTCCAAAACTAAATATTCCACCAGAAGAGAAAGATAAAATAACCGAAGAAATCAAGAAAAAGAAGAAAACCTCAGAATTGGCAGAACTAATCTCAGGAAATGTGAAAGTTCGCTATGTTGATGAACAAGGGAATTTGTTATCATTGAAAAATGATACTGGAATTGGAGAAAAAGAAAGTGACGGAACCTACATTACCAATAAAAAACAACTGATTGGTACGAGTTATGATGTCACAGATAAAAAACTCAGTAGCATGACTACTACTGACGGAAAATATTATACTTTTGAAAAAGAAGATATAGCTTCTGCAAGTTTAACTGGAGATATTGTAAGAGAAGGTAGAACAGTGACCTTAGTTTATAGAGAGAGCGAAGCGCCAACCACTGCTACAGTAACAGCCAATTACTACAAAGAAGGCACCCAAGAGAAGTTGGCAGAGTCTGTTGTAAAAGCTGATTTAGCGATAGGTTCTCAGTATACTACAGAAGCAAAAACTATTGAAGGGAAAACAACAACTGAGGACAAAGAAGACCGAGTTATCACAAGGAAAACAACATACACCTTGGTAGCAACTCCTGCAAATGCCACAGGAACTGTACCAGAAGACGGTGCAACCGTTAACTACTACTACCGTGAGAATGTTGAAGAAACAGTGGTTCCCAAAACAGCAACCTCTACTGAGACGAAGACTATAACGCGTACCATTCATTACGTTGATAAAGTTACGAACCAAAATGTCAAAGAAGATGTTGTTCAACCTGTAACCTTAAGCCGTACAAAAATTGAGAACAAGGTCACAGGAGTTGTAACCTACGGTGAATGGACAACAGGAAACTGGGACGAAAAAGCTTCACCGTCAGTAGAAAACTATGGTCCAGCCGAAACAGCTACGGTTTCTTCTGCGACCGTCACATCCGCAAGCACAGATGAGACAGTCGTTGTGAAATACCCACAAGCTACAGAAGATGTTACAGAAACCAAAACTGTTACCCGTACCATCAAGTATGTAGATGCGACTGATGAAACAACAGAAGTAGCTAGCCCAGTTACGCAAACAGTTGAACTAACAAGAACTAATAAGCGTAATAAAGTGACAGGTGAAGAAACAGCAGGAGACTGGTCAACAGGTACATGGGGTTCTCAAGACTCTCCAACTGTAACCAACTATGACGCCCCAGATAAGGCAACTGTAGCGGAAACAGCTGTAACATCAACAACTACAGATACAACCGAAGTAGTGAAATACCCGCAAGCTACAGAAGATGTTACAGAAAGCAAAACTGTTACCCGTACCATCAAGTATGTAGATGCGACTGATGAAACGACAGAAGTAGCTAGCCCAGTTACGCAAACAGTTGAACTAACAAGAACTAACAAGAACTAATAAGCGTAATAAAGTGACAGGTGAAGAAA
>NZ_VMLT01000014.1:0-8425 GCF_013276815.1 Streptococcus sp. 1055
CCTGCGGCTAGCTTCCTAGTTTACTCTTTGATTTTCATTGAGTATTAAAATAAAGATAAGAGAAAACAGGAATATCTATATCCTTGTGCCCAAAAAACCACTGCCTCCCCCAGATAAACCTGAGGAAAGCAGTGATTCTTATTTTAGGAGTTAGGTTAGGAATGAATACACGAAATCAATTTAGCTGATTATTTTTTGTTTTTCAAGAATTCATCGTATTGTTTTTGCATTTCGTTCAATACTTTTTCGTAGGCACCTTCAGATTTCAATTTTTCCATCAATTCTGGAATCGCTTTATCTGGGTCAAATATAATAAAATGAAATAAGAATCGAGCAATTTAATTTTGGAATCCAAATCAATTTATCACAATATTTTAGAAGAGATGCTGTACTATTCTAAATTCAATATAATAATTTAACCATATTTTATGAGATATGTAAATCTAATAACTTATTTTATAAAGACATTATCACATTCGAATTACACACAATCACAAATACTTTATTTTGCGGTTGACATTATAAAAAAAAGTAGTACAATGTAAATGAAATCGATTTCACTGAAATACAAAGGAGGTATTGTGATGACAAATTTGAAAAAATGCATCGCATTAGGACTGGGAGTCGCTTGCTTACTCCCCTTAGCTAGTCAGACTGTTTCTGCTAAGATGGTGTATTTCAATCTTCATGTTACACGCGAAGACTATTCCGTTAGTAGCCGAAAAACTGAAAAAACAGACGGCTCCCCTGCTGTTGCTAATATCACAGGTGGTCTTGGTTGGGGAAAAAAGGTCAGAATTCGCGCTTGGACTGCTGCTGAGGATGAACCTGCAACTGAGATGAAAATAGCTGATTCAAATGGTCGCTATAATCTTCACTATAATGACGGTTATGGGACAATTGGACGTTATTATTATCTCAACGCCTCTAAATATGGTTGGCTCGACTCGAATATTACAGGACGTTTTGACCCTTAATTCGTCTCAAAACAAAAAGTAGCAAACATTGGGTTATTCGCTAGTTAATCATTTGAGCGCTCGCTAGCCTAAAGCCCCCTTCTAAGAGTGGAGGCCGCATCTTAAAAGTGTCATGCCTCTGCTCCTTTTTTAAAAGGAGTTTTTTACTATGAAAAAATACCTATTATTTCTACTTATTCTTCCCTTTATCTTTTTAACAGCTTGTCAATATAGCCAAAAGCAAACAACTGAGATAAATAAGGAAAATCTTCCCATAAAAGAAGGTTATAAAGAGATAACAGAGCAAATCTATCTATCAGACCAGATAGATACCTCCTATAAAGAAGAATTGCCTTTTTGGGACTCAAAAAAAGGAGACAAAGAAACATTGGTAACAGCTATCCAAAATTTTATGGGAAGCGATAGTGAAATTAGTGAAATTAGTGCCGATAAGAATCCTTTAACCAGACTCCAAAAAGGAAAGACCAGAGCAGATATTACCGTCAATAAAACTGGATCATGGATTCATTTAACATCTGATCAAATATCAGATCTATCAAGTGTTTTCCACAACCTACGATTAGACGCTATTGAAAATAATCTAAATCTAACCGACTTTAAAGAAGAACTTCCATTTTCAAAAGAAGATGGTGTTAACAAAGTTAAGCAATTTCTAAATACCCTCCAATTAGGATTTGACGATTATGATTATCTCATCTACGCTATCTCAAAAGAAACACTCCTTGAGTATCTCCCAACCTACGAAAGAAATGCCAAAGAATTAAAAGGAACAAAGATAGACAAAAACAATCTGACTGATATGTGCTATGTTACTGTTTTTCCAAAACTTTCTAGTAAAAGAGTTATTGATGGCGAAACTCAGCTAGGTTCATCCGGAGAGATTAGTTTTATTCATGGTCCTGACCTAAACTTTATCATCACCCAAGCAGGGATTCAAGGAATTGATTTATCTGGTGTTATCTTACCGACTCAAAAAATAGATAAAATGGCGACTCTTTCTGTCCAAAAAGGATTAGACGTCTTAAAAGAAAAATACGAAAATTTGATTCTGGACAGTCCAATTTATATTGAGTCATTTACAATTGAGTATATACCTATTCCCACTCAAGAAAAAGAACTCTATGGAGGAAATCTCTATCGTCCCTTCCTAATCTTTAAAATCAAAGAAAAAGATCGTATAGATAAAATAGTTATCGATCCCACAAACTGGAAAGAGGTAAGTTAGATGAAAATACTCCCCCTCTTTAAATATACGCTAAAAGATTGGAGGATTTGGATTGGATTACTCTTTTCCTTAGTAGTTGCATTGATGATGTCCTATACAGATTTAACAATAAAACTAGACGGAGGAAATTCATTTGCAGTCCTTGATTATTTCATGCTCTCCTTCTCTAGAAATCTAGCAATGTCATTATATATCTTAACGGCAGCTTCAACTGTAGTAACAGACTTTTCACAAGACTACCATCAAAATAGACTTCCTTTTTTACTTAGTCGTATGTCTCTGCGACAATACGCTTCTTCCTTCGTCAAACGGTTAATTTTCCGTTCTTATTTTGTAGGACTGACCTTAGGATTCTGTTTTTTAGTTCTCCTCTCCTTTTATTTTCCCCTTACTAATTCATACTATTCATCTACCTTTAGCAATCAGTGGTTGTTAAATCAAGGATTTATATTCCTTTTCTACTTCCTTCTCATTAGTCTAATTGGACTCTATTTTGCATTCTTTACTCTATTAGGTGGAGTTCTTTCCGTTTTTTACCCTAATGTGTTAATGGTCTATCTTCTTCCAAGTACAGCCTGGTTTGTCCTCACAACATTTGGTTTAGAGAGAGTTCTCCCTTTTTTACTCTACCACATATCGTCTTAACGACAGATGATTATTTACGAGAAGGGCTAGCATATTTTCAAGTAGGTGACGAAAACTTTCGAAATATTTTTTCGTTGCTTTATCCTTATATTTTCTTAACTCTATGGGCACTTTTGTCAATAGAGATCATTCGACTAGCTCTTAAAAAACATTGGCATTTTTATGATAAGGAGTAATCTTATGGAGATTATACGTGTAGTAACTATTCTCTTAAAACAACAATTCACCTTTAAACGATTGTTGCCTATCTTAATTTTCTTTCACCTCTATACTTTGATTTTAATGCTACCTTTTTCTAATTTAGCTAATCACTTCAAAGAAACTTATCCTGTCAGCATTGTAACTGTTCTCTTCACGAGTCAATGGTTCACTGCAATTTCTATTTTATCTGTCATACTACTATTTAGCAATCTTCCTTTAAAAGATACTTTCCAGTTTTGGTTAATCTTAAAAATCGGACAGAAAAAGTGGATGCTCTCCCAGTTTATTTATCTGCTTATCGCGAGCTTAATCGCTTCGATTTACCAAATCATCAGCATTTTAATCACTTTTCTCCCTACACTACACCTTTCAAATCATTGGGGACGTCTCCTACCCTCCCTAGCTCAAGGACGCATTTCATTTCCGGAAGGTGTTGATAGCATGACGCATCTACGCTCAATTATACTGCAATATTATTCTCCCTATGGCGCTTTTTTTCAAATATTCTTATTGTTATTCCTTATGTTCATATTGATTGGGGGAGTGATTTTCGTTTTCAATAGTTATTATTCTAATTTAGGAAATACCTTAGCCTGTGGATTAGTTATTGTAGAATTATTTATTACAGAAGCTTCACGTTTCTGGATTAAATTTTTATCTCCTTTAACTTGGCTAGACTTCCATTATATTAAATACGAAGCCCATTCTGGCTTACTATCCCTACCAGAAATAATTACTCGTATCCTACTTTTATACCTTTTGCTCACCATAATCCTAGTTGTTATGAAAAAAATAAGGAGACAATAGATATGACAGACTTACATTTAAAATCTATTCGTAAAAACTATAAACACAATGTAATTTTTGAAGACCTTTCCTTTGAATTTTCCAGTGGAAATATATACGGAATTGTTGGATATAACGGTTCAGGAAAAACAGTTTTACTCAAGTGTTTAGCGGGATTAGAAGGTATAACTGAAGGAAAAATCGAATTAGATGGAAACATACTTGGAATAGATTTTCCTTTCTTACCAAGTGTAGGTGTTATTATTGAGACTCCAGGATTTCTGGAAGGTTATTCTGGTTTTGATAACTTACATCAACTAGCTCTAATCAAAAATAAAATAGGAGAGAAAGAAATCATTCAGAGTATGATAGATGTAGGACTCGATCCTAGTTCTTCTAAAAAAGTAAAACACTACTCTTTAGGAATGAAACAAAAATTAGCTCTAGCACAGGCTTTTATGGAAAATCCAGATATATTACTCTTAGATGAACCAATGAACGGACTTGATAAGCAATCTGTTCAAAAAATTCGAGAAAAATTACTCCACCTAAAAGAAAAGGGGAAACTTATTATTCTAGCTTCTCATATAGAGCAAGATATCGAATGTCTCTGTGATGAAGTTCTATACTTGGGATAAGAATGATTTATTATAGAGACAACACTCCTCATAAAATAGCAATTTTATACAAAAAGACCAACTATACCTGAATTATATTAGTTGGTTTATTTTTCATTCAAAAAAACCACTGCCTCCCCCAGATAAACCTGAGGAAAGCAGTGATTCTTATTTTAGGAGTTAGGAATGAATACACGAAATCAATTTAGCTGATTATTTTTTGTTTTTCAAGAATTCATCGTATTGTTTTTGCATTTCGTTCAATACTTTTTCGTAGGCACCTTCAGATTTCAATTTTTCCATCAATTCTGGAATCGCTTTATCTGGGTCTACAGTACCAGTGTTGATAGCTGTATCAAATTGTTGCATTGTGTTAGCGATAGCTGAGATTTCAGATTTCACATTGTCAGTATTGAAGATAAATCCAAGCGCTGGAGATTCTTTAGCTTCTGCCAATTCTTTCTTAGAATTTTCGATTTGTTGGTCTGTAACGTTTTCGTTGATATAAAGGATCCAGTTGTTACCAGTGTTCCATCCACCCATGTGAGTGTTTCCATTATAAGCATCAAGAACGCGAACACGGTTTTCTTTACCTTCAATTTTTTCCCAGTTCTTGCCTTCTGGACCGTAAACAAGACCGTTCAAAAGTTCTGGGTTCGTATTCAAGAGGTTCAAGATTTCCATTGATTTTTCTTTGTTCTTAGAGTTGTTTGAGATGACAAAGTTAGCAACTTGTGTTGTTTGGTTTTTCTTGATGAAGTTAGTAATTGGTTTGATTTGGATATCTTTGTTTGCAACACGTGAAAGCAAGCTGTTACCGTAGTCAGCTGGTCCTACTGTTTCTTCACGAACGAACCAAGTATCTTGTTGAATGTCAAATGAAGTATCGCTTGTTGCGACATCTTTTGGAATGTAGCCAGCTTCATAGAATTTGTGAAGAGTCTTCAAGTGTTCTTTGAAACGAGGCACTTCGTAACGGTTTACAACTTTAGTAGTATCGCCTTCAAGGTCAATAACGAATGGAAGCCCATTTGCTACTGGGTAGTCAAAGTTATCAGATGGGATGAAAATTTTACCAATAGCAAATGGCACTACATCTGGAGCTTTTTCTTTGATTTGTTTCAAGACTGGCTCAAGAGTTTCGTAAGAAGTAACGCCTGAAATATCGATACCATATTTGGCAAGGAGAGTTCCGTTGAAGGCAAAGTTTTGAGATGATGCAACGTTGGCTGCAACTGGTACAGCGTAAATCTTACCATTTACAGTATTACCCTTGATGTAAGCTGGGTCAAGTGCCTTGTAAAGGTCTTTACCTTCTTTTTTGTACAATTCTGTCAAGTCAGCGTAAGCACCTTTTTGAGCATTTACAATGTAGTTATCTGCAAAGGCAATATCATAGTTTTCACCAGATGATGTGATAACTGACATTTTCTTACCATAGTCACCCCAGCCAAGGTATTGGATATCCAATTTGGCACCAACTTTTTCTTCGATGATTTTGTTGGCATTTTCTAGCAACTCATCCAAGTTGTCTGGTTTGTCACCGATTTGGTACATTTTGATAACAGGTTTATCACCTGAATCAGCAGCTTTTTTGCTGTTACCTGTCAAGTTTCCACAAGCAGCAAGACCTGCAGCCAAAGCGACTACACTAGCAGATGCAAAAGCATATTTTTTCCAGTTTTTCATGATAAAAACTCCTTTTTTTATTTTTAAACTTATAAACAATGTAATGATGTTAACTTCACGCAAGGGAAGTTGGGAACTGAGAAATGTTTTTCCTCAATAAGCACTATTCTTTCACACCACCGATAGTTAAACCTTTTACAAAGTAGCGTTGGAAGAATGGATACAAAATCGCGATTGGAAGGGTTGCAACCACAACCATGGCCATACGTCCCGTTTCTTTCGGTAGAGCAACTCCCAGTTGACCAGTCAAGCCGACCGCTTTGGCGATGTAGTCCATATTTTGCTGGATTTGCATAAGCAAATATTGCAATGGATACAAGTTGTCACTCTTGATGTAAAGAAGGGCGTTGAACCAGTCATTCCAGAAACCAAGTGCTGTCAAAAGCGTGATGGTTGCGATACCTGGTAGTGACAATGGCAAACAGATTTGGAAGAAAATCCGAGCCTCACTAGCACCATCGATACGAGCCGATTCGAGAATGGCTTCTGGAATGGTCTTCTTGAAGAAGGAACGCATCAAGATGATATTGAATGGCGAGAGAAGCATTGGAACAATCAAGGCCCAAACAGTATCCCCAAGCTGAAGCACACGAGTCACCATGATATAACCTGGTACCAAACCAGCGTTGAACAACATACTGAGCAGAACGAAGATGGTAAAGAATCTGCGATACTTAAAGGTTGTCCGTGAAATAGCGTAGGCATAGGTTGTTGTGATAAAGACATTTGTAAATGTCCCAACTACGGTTACAAAGACAGAAATGAAGAGGGCTTGTAAGATTTTATCCTTAAACTGTGCCAAAAACTCAAAACCGTCTAATCCAAATTGGGATGGGAAGAAGCTATAGCCGTATTGGAGGAGGCTTTTCTCGTCCGTCACTGAAATAATGATAACGAATACGAAGGGTAGGATACAAGAGAGGGCAATCAAACCCGAAATGGTACTGAAGAAGATATCTGCTTTCTTACTGAAGGAGTGAATGCCGACATTATCAATTTTTTCTTTTTTAATTTTCTTTTCTGCCATATTCTCCTCCTTTCTAGAACAAAGCTGAGTTTGGATCAACTCGTCTTGCCAGTAAGTTTGATAGAACCACCAGAATCAATCCGACTACTGATTGGTAGAGACCTGCTGCTGAAGCCATCCCGATATCTGCTGTCTGGGTCAATCCATTATATACATATACGTCCAAGACGTTGGTTACGTTATAAAGCTGACCAGCATTGTGAGGGATTTGGTAGAAAAGACCGAAGTCTGCACGGAAGATATTTCCGACTGCAAGGATGGTCAATACAGTTACCAGCGGTGTCAACTGCGGAATGGTTACATTGCGAATGCGCTGCCATTTGCTGGCTCCGTCTACTGTCGCTGCTTCATAGTAGGTTGGATCAATTCCCATGATTGTCGCATAGTACATGACACTGCTATATCCAAAACCTTTCCAAATACCTAGGAAAAGTAGGAGATAAGGCCAAATTCCCAAATCAGCGTAGAAGTTGACTTCTTTTAGACCAAGACTTTCCAATAAATGATTGAACACCCCTTTATCAATATTTAGGAAGGCATCTGTAAAGAAACTGATGATAACCCAAGACAAGAAGTAAGGGAACAACATAGAAGTTTGGAAGATCTTAACCATTCTCTTGGAACGGAGCTCACTGAGGATAATGGCAATCCCTACAGATACAACTAAACCTAGAAAGATAAAGCCAAGATTGTAGAGAACCGTATTTCGTGTGATAATAAAGGCGTCTCTTGAACTAAATAAGAATCTGAAATTATCGAGTCCGACCCATTTACTATTTATGATACTATCTATGAAACCATTACTGGTCATGTGGTAGTCTTTGAAGGCAACCACGTTCCCAAATACTGGAATGTAGAAGAATAGAATCAACCAGAGTGCCCCTGGCAAAACCATCAAGAGAAAGATCCAGTTGTCTCTCAAGGTTTTTGAAAACTTATTCATAATTTCCTCCCTTTTTATTTTGATATCCATCTAAAAATTCCTTTTTAGACTTTTGATAACGATTACATTATTAGTATACTCCAATTTGCAGATTAGGTTAAACTCCTAATTATAGAAAAAACTCCACAAATTATGTAGCAGATTTAAAACTTTATCACCACTATCAAACAAATGTTCTAAATCAATTGTTTATTTTATCTCTATTAGCCTAATGATAGATACCTTGTTATGACGCACTGACACTAAATTTTAGGACAACTGATGCTAGCTAGTATTTTCAGAAGAAAAGTAACCGTCCAATAACGAAGTATATTG
>NZ_VMLT01000140.1:0-571 GCF_013276815.1 Streptococcus sp. 1055
ATCAAGGAAAATCCAATAAAGGCTCAGCTGGGATTGATGGAATGACTATAGAAGAGATGGATAATTATCTCAGACAAAACTGGCGCTTGACTAAGGAACTGATAAAACAGAGAAAATATAAGCCTCAACCAGTTCTTAGAGTTGAGATTCCTAAACCAAACGGAGGCATCCGTCAACTAGGAATTCCGACAGTGATGGATAGGATAATCCAACAAGCCATTGTCCAAGTCATGAGCCCCATTTGTGAATCTCATTTCTCAGATACGAGTTATGGCTTCAGACCAAATAGGTCATGTGAAAAAGCCATCAGGAAGTTCTTAGAGTACTTAAATGACGGCTATGAGTGGATAGTGGATATAGACCTAGAGAAATTTTTCGATAGGGTTCCTCAAGATAGATTGATGTCCTTAGTACATAACATTATCGAAGACGGAGATAGGGAATCCTTGATTCGTCAGTATCTTCATTCAGGTGTTATCATTAATGGTCAACGTCATAAAACGCTAGTTGGCACACCACAGGGAGGAAATGTATCTCCTCTCTTATCCAATATCATGCTTAATGAATTGGA
>NZ_VMLT01000141.1:0-1968 GCF_013276815.1 Streptococcus sp. 1055
TATAATCCCATCTTTGACAGTTTTTCGAAATCAAAGAGCCCCTAAATACTGATATGACAGCTTTTCGGAGCTCTTTTTCTCTTTTTAAAAAATGCGTACTTTTTATCTAGATTTGGTTTTCTTAAAAATTTTTTTCATATTTTTTTCGCTTATAATCTCAAAATCAGTTTGGAAACCAAATGCTTGGTGGAGTTGATCCGTGATAGTTGTTCTGGTGTAAGTTGGAAGATATCCTGCTCCATAAAGATGTTTGAACTTGTAATTGCGTAAGGTTTGGATGAGTTCTGAACAGGTGACTGTTTCTCCTAGTTGTTTTTCCAAGAGACGATAAATCATTAGTGCTAGGAAACAAATAGTGAAATGTGCTTGAATCCTATCTGAACGGCTGAGATAAACGGGTCTGGCTCGTAGTTCCTGCTTCATGATACGAAAACTCTCTTCAATTTCCCACCGCCTTTGATTGATGACTACAATTGTCTGGATATCTTCATCTAGATTAGTGGCTACGGCGTAGAGACCATCATATTGAGCCTCTTCTTGAATACGTTCCTCATCAAGAGTTAGAATCCTTTTCTCGGCGATTTCCCCTTCTTTGGTAGTACTTGTTTCTTTCAGAAATCTCTTAAAATCGGTTTGTCTCTTCTTGGTAGCTTGGCTGGGCTTGCCCAGTAACTTACTAGCCCGTTCAATCTGTCTCTCTCGTATCGTTCGATGATAGTCTTGATATTTAGTAGAAAAGGTCACAATCAAGCGTTGATTTGGTAAATCTTCATCATAAAAAGGAGATTCTTTAAAGAAGAGCTGTTTTTTTAATTCCTCTCTGTGCTCTAGCTCATCCAGATTGTAAAAGATAGGATTCTTATCCCCAACCATTCGCCAACCACTTTTATCCAAAGCCCAGTCTCTGTATTCTTTCTTTAACTTCTTGATAGATTGAGTTGTGACATAGGAACGTTCCCCAAAAGAATTGTACATCTTATTGGCTTTTGATGAGAGTCCAGCATCTGTACAGACTACAAATTTTGAAGCCTTGTACTCCTTGACAATCTTTCTTTCTAATGGTTTAAGAGTAGTTTGTTCATTTGTATTTCCAGGGTGGATACAGAAAGCTAGGGGAATTCCTTGTTTGTCCATAAAGAGTCCCATCTCCACAATTGGATTTGGGCGATGTTCTTTAGATGGACCGTATTGTCTCAGAAGTCCTTCCTCATCTTCAGCTTCAATTTCAAAATAGAAGTTAGTACAGTCATAGTAGAGAACTTCTGTCTGTCGTTGGGTCATCTTTTTTGAAGTTTGATAGGTTTGTTCTTGTATAAACTCTGTTTCATTAGAAATAACTTCAAGAGCCCGATAAAAATGTTGGAGTTCAAATTCTTTAGGTTCGAGTAATGTTTTTGAAAATTCTAGGGTGGATCGTTTTGAAGCAGGAGCTAGAATCCGTCCATAAATCAATCGAGATAGGATATCATCTAGAGAGAAATTAAAACGATGTCGTTTTTGGATTTCTTTGTTAATTCTAGGCAAATCTAGTTGATGATAGAGGTCTTGTAGGAAGAGATAGCCTCCATGATATTCGTTCAATTGATTTTGTTTTAACTGTTTGTTCTGACTAAAGGTAATGAGGAAATCTTTATTTTCTTCTTTTTCTTTCTCAGTTAATTCCTTGGCACGTAAACGAGCCCACTCAAGAGGTTCCATATCAGGATGTTCTTTTAAGAGTGTGTTATGATTGCCTAAGTTTTCTACGATAGTAGAAGTCCGTTTATTTCCAACCTTGATGTCTTTAATAATAGCGTAGTTGATAGTGTTTTTTGACTTTGATTGTTTCACTCTCATCTTTTTATACCTCGCTCTATTATAACAAAGTACGGAAAAGTACGCAAATAAAAAACGGTGAAATTTGACAAGAAAATCCCCTTATATCAACCTTTATGAGGAGTTTTTCACTTCACAACTGTCAAAGTCCCG
>NZ_VMLT01000142.1:0-4033 GCF_013276815.1 Streptococcus sp. 1055
ATATCTGTTAGAATAAAAACAAGGAAAAAGAAAGGGGTTTCATTGCATGAGAAAAAAACGTGGAATTAAAAAATTAGTTACATTTGCATTGCTAGGTGTTTTTATGTTTAGTAATACAATTCCTTACCAACAGTTTATTCAGAAGAATAAACAATTGGAGATTCGAGTGCAATCGCAAAAGAAGTCCAATGGTCTTGATGTTGGGAAGGCGGATTGATTTTATATTACTTTAAAATTCAACTATTTAGAGAAAGGTATTCTGATGAGAGCTTGTAACAATACCAGATAGATATAAGAATGGAGATGTTTGATAAAATGCTTTCATAGCTAACCAACTGTTGAAAATTATGAGTTACAAAATCTAAAGTATTTAAGATTGGTTTATAAAATTAGGTCTCTGCCTGTAGAAAGGAACGTGCAGTTAGAAAGGAGGAAAAAATAGGATACTATAATTCAGACTGAGATTTCTAATTAAAATATATAGTTGCATTTCGCTCATTTTCATAATATTTCATTCAGAGGAGTAATAATATGTTAAAATTTAGAAAAGTAGTTGCATCATCCCTTGCCGTTTTGGCATTTAGTTTGGCTCTTCCTGTTTTGGCAGTTTCTCACCGTGGTGGCGAGTGGACCTATGGAGGCCATC
Organism: Streptococcus sp. 1055; assembly: GCF_013276815.1. Taxonomy (NCBI): domain Bacteria; kingdom Bacillati; phylum Bacillota; class Bacilli; order Lactobacillales; family Streptococcaceae; genus Streptococcus; species Streptococcus sp. 1055. Next base: position 647 of record NZ_VMLT01000142.1, read on the forward strand.
ATGATCCAAATAATTGGGGAGCATTTTCGAATTATTATCATGGTTCACAGTATCACTGGGCCTATGTTGGAAGTAATGGACGTAACAATCAAAAAACAGTTTATGCAGGAGCACGTAGTGCGGCCTATGCGTTTGTTAATACAAATTTTGGGGAGCAAGTTACATTTGATGCGGGATGGTAAAGAATAATTGAAGAAGATTCTTTTATCAATAGTTCAGTAAGCTTGTTAGTTTATAGAGGGCAGGAGTATTTCTGCCCTCTGTTTTAGAATAAGGAATGCACTATGAAAAAATTATTTATACTCATATCCAACCTGCTTGCTAGTTTGTTCTTTGTTTGGGTATTTACCATTTGGACTGATACATATGTCTCCCATTATTACCCCAACGTTGTTGTACGTGATTCTTCCCCTGAAACAACTTTTCAGCATGTTGCTACACGCTTGGAAAAACTAGCAGAAGAAACAGATAGCTTTATTGCGATTCAACACCAAGATCCTAACTCAGAAGGTACTACAGTTTTTTCTTATACGACCTTTGGGGACGGAAAGTTGCCTGATGGGCTTCAGGAAAAAAATCTAGAAGATGCTCAAAGTAGTAGTGTTGAAACAAACTATTTTGTATTCGATGGACACCTAGATATTCACTTGCTAAGGGAAGAGCTAAGTCAACTTGGCTTGACTAACATGCACCTGACAATTCCATCTAAACTATCTACGTTAATGGCTATCTTTAGTAACGGATTTCAGTTAATCAGTCTATTGATTTTCATCTTAACCTTTGTAGCACTGACTTTAATTAGTCAAATTAGCCAATTACGGTCATCGGGCATTCGCCTCATTTCAGGAGAGAAACGGTGGTCCATTTTCCTTAGACCAGTTGGTGAGGATTTGAAAGGGATAGCTGTTGGTTTCAGTTTAGCTGGCGTGCTCGCCATTCTTATGCAAAAAATTCTGTCGCTTCCAACGCAATCCCTAATGACCATAGGAGCAGGCTTGCTCAGTTATAATCTCATCTTGTTGTCGATCTCCCTGTTTTTCGCTCAACTCTTCGCAGTTGGGATAAAAAAGATACACCTGATGCAGATTATAAAAGGGCAAGTGCCTGTCAGAGGAATCATTAGTTTGATTTTAATCGGTCAACTGTTAGCGATTATTATTGTAACGCTGGGAATAGGGAGTAGCTTAAAGTATTCCCAAGCCTGGCAACAGCATCGGATTGGACAAGAGGTTTGGAGTCAGGAAAGACAACTGATTACCCTATCAATCAGCCGTGAAGGAACGAGTCCTGGTTTTGATGAACAAGCTCAAAGGAAACTCAGAACTTGGTATCAATTGATGGATCTGGCTGTTTCAGAACAAAAGGCTTTCTTATCTAGACACCAGTTAATTGACCGTACTTTGCAAAATGGCATGGCTTCCTCCAAAAACTTGACAACCTCTACAGAATGGCACGATTACAGCCCGAATGGCAATGTCCTTATCGTCACACCGCATTACTTGGAGCGTCAAAACATTCCTGTAGATACAACTATTAAGCAAAAGATGAATCACCTTAATGTAGGGGAGTTTGTCTTATTGCTGCCTGAACACCTCCGTTCAGAGGAAGAACATTATAAATCTGTTTTTGAAGACGACTTAACCAGTCGCATGTCTAGTCAAGATGAACGACAGCAAATGACTGCTACGGTAGGTTATTTAGAATCAGGTCAGGATCGTTTTGTGTATAATACGACCCCTATTTCTTACCAGCAGTTTTTGAAAGATCCGATCATCATTGTTATAACACCCCAATCAACTGGTCCACAGTCCATTTTGTTTTGGATAGACGCAGTACAGAACTACGTTCTCTTTAATCAATTGTCTGATGCCCAGGAGCTTATCCAGAGACAAGGCATTGAAAATTGGGTCTCAGAAATGCAAACAGGTTACCACAACTACATCACATTATTGGATAATATCCAGAGGGAACGTTGGGTAATGCTAGCAGGAGCTGTGCTTGGGATTGCAACTTCAATCTTGTTGTTTAACACTATGAATAGGCTCTACTTTGAAGAATTTAGACGTGCCATTTTTATCAAACGCATTGCAGGTCTCAGGTTCTTAGAAATCCATCGCACTTATCTCTTTGCTCAACTGGGTGTGTTTTTACTGGGATTTGTTGCGAGTGTATTTCTTCAGGTAGAGATAGGAGTTGCTTTCTTAGTCTTGTTACTCTTTACTGGTCTATCTCTTTTACAGTTACATGTCCAAATGCAGAAAGAAAACAAGATGTCCATTCTTGTTTTGAAGGGAGGTTAATATGATTGAACTTAAACAGGTGAGTAAATCTTTTGGAGAACGAGAGTTATTTTCGAATCTTTCAATGACATTTGAGGCTGGAAAAGTCTATGCCTTAATTGGTTCAAGTGGTAGCGGAAAAACAACCTTGATGAACATGATTGGGAAATTAGAACCTTATGATGGGACGATTTTTTACCGAGGTAAAGACTTGGCCAATTATAAATCGAGTGATTTTTTCCGTCACGAATTGGGCTACCTCTTCCAGAACTTTGGCTTAATTGAAAACCAAAGTATTGAAGAAAACCTTAAGCTAGGTCTCATTGGTCAAAAGTTGAGTCGGTCGGAACAGCGGTTGAGGCAGAAGCAGGCTTTAGAACAGGTCGGCCTGGCTTATCTTGACCTAGATAAGCGCATCTTTGAGTTATCGGGCGGAGAATCGCAACGGGTTGCCTTGGCAAAAATTATCTTAAAGAATCCACCCTTTATTCTGGCAGATGAGCCAACAGCTTCAATAGACCCAGCAACCTCTCAGTTGATTATGGAGATTTTGCTATCTCTTCGAGATGATAATAGGCTAATCATTATCGCAACACATAATCCGGCAATTTGGGAGATGGCTGATGAAGTGTTCACGATGGATCGTCTGAAATAAAAATCCTTGTTTTTAATTGCACGATGAGTTATCGAAATATTATCATGAATCAATAATTGGAGTTAATTTAGAATTGTACTTTATGAATATTGAGGTAACTTTTTCTTGATAAAGGAAGAAATAGTGGAGAGAAAGTTAGAATGAAAAAATTCGACAATTATATTATTGAGAAGCCTTGCGATTCTAATTCAGATAAACTGCAAAAAATCTTAATAATTGAAAGTTTGGTAGATGATATTTTGCAATTTTCTCTCAGAATCAAAAATAGTGTAGGAGAGATTTTCCTCCTACAACCGTTTCAAAAGAAAACTATCTTTATTCCATGTTATTTTGAGGAAGATATTGTGAAAGTCAAAGATGATGATGAAGTTGAGTGGCATTTGTTAGAATTTCAAAAATTTAGAGCATTTTTGGCTTAGTAATCTGTGTTGAAGGCTCAAAATCTATGGTAAA
>NZ_VMLT01000143.1:0-17903 GCF_013276815.1 Streptococcus sp. 1055
ATTTTCGAAGAGTATTACCTTTTCATAAGCTTTTTATCTATTCTTCCAAGCTTGGTAACGGGTATCAATCAATAACTGGGTAAGGCGTCCCATGGTTTCTCTTTCTTCTGGAGTGAGGGATTGCGCTTGGACGAAGAGATGATGAATGTGTTCGATAGCCTTGAAGGAAGACAGGTCATTGATAGAGGTGATGCCAGCATCAAGAATGGTGCCAAAGAAGAGGTCGAAGTAGAGCTGGAGTTCCTCGTCAGGGACTGTGGCCACCCATTCTTTGAAGGTTGTGTCGACTTGTTGGCTATCACTGTTGGTCTTATCCAGCTGGACGAAGTGCTTGTTCTCAATCTGCCAACTAAAGGTATCGTGCTGGGCGATACCACCCAAGGCAGTACTGTGCACGATGATTTGCTGGTTAGGGATTTCCAGCAACATACCGATAATGGAACCTTGTGGGATGAAGACCTTGGTTCTATCCATTATCCTTTGATAGCCCGCAGTCTGTGTCAATTCTTGATGGAGACCAGGTGCATCAAATGTATAAACTGCTGTGATCTGATTTTGCAAACTTTGCTCAATTTGGCTAGCAGCATAGATAGCGAGATTTCCTCCCTTGGAATGCCCAGCCAGAATAACCTTTTGCTTAGGATGATGGGCAAAAAAGTTCTTTAAATAGCGAAGGGCGTGCTTTTGAGCAGGAATTTCCTTCATATAGGTCAGGTGGAAATCTTCCTTCCAGCCAATGATACTGTCATCTGTCCCACGAAAGACAATCAGATAGGTATCGAGGCTGACACGATAAGTCATAGCCGCAAATTGCTTTTGCAGTTCAGGGTCGATGTCGTTGATAAAATGGGAGAGTTTGCAATTTTTGAAGCGCTTGTGTTGAGCCGATTCATCTAATAATTGAAGGCGATTTTTGCTAGTAAGCATGGTGGGCTCTCTTGGAACCTGAGGTGCTAGATCTAAAAGACGTTGAGGAAGTGTGGAGACCAGATTATCAAAGGAGAGGTAGGTGATTTCTATTAAGGTTAGAATGTCTAACTCATTCAAGGGAAGGTCGTAATAAGAATCATATGCGACATCTTTCAGATAGTCAAAAATATTGGCCATAAGAGCTCCTTTCTTTTTATTTATCTTAGCAAATTTCCCTCAAATTAGCTAGTAGCATTGCCTGTCTCTGCTGGTTAAAAATAGGCTATGTCAAATTCAGTTTCAGACCTTCTAGCACGGAAAAATCTGTTATAATAATAGAAAAGGAGGAGCGCATGCACAAGATTTTACTAGTAGAAGATGATCAGATCATTCGTCAACAAGTCGGCAAAATGCTCTCTGAATGGGGATTTGAAGTGGTTCTGGTAGAAGACTTTATGGAAGTTTTGAGTCTTTTTGTCCAATCGGAGCCTCATCTGGTCCTCATGGATATTGGTTTGCCCTTGTTTAATGGCTATCACTGGTGTCAGGAAATCCGCAAGATTTCCAAGGTGCCTATCATGTTTCTGTCTTCGAGAGACCAGGCGATGGATATTGTCATGGCAATCAATATGGGGGCGGATGACTTTGTGACCAAGCCTTTTGACCAGCAGGTTCTTTTAGCCAAGGTTCAGGGCTTGTTGCGTCGTTCCTATGAGTTTGGGCGTGACGAGAGTTTACTGGAATACGCCGGTGTGATCCTCAATACTAAATCAATGGATGTACATTATCAAGGGCAAGTCTTGAATTTGACCAAGAATGAGTTTCAGATTTTACGCGTTTTATTTGAACACGCAGGAAATATTGTAGCGCGTGATGACCTGATGCGGGAACTTTGGAATAGTGACTTTTTCATTGATGATAATACTCTCTCTGTCAATGTGGCTCGTTTGCGTAAAAAGTTGGAAGAGCAGGGCTTGGTAGGATTTATCGAGACCAAGAAAGGGATAGGGTACGGACTGAAGCATGCTTGATTGGAAACAATTTTTTCTGGCCTATCTGCGCTCCCGTAGTCGTCTGTTTGTCTATCTGATTTCTTTGACGTTTCTGCTCTTACTCTTTCAGTTTTTATTTGCCAGTTTGGGAATTTACTTTCTCTACTTTTTCCTCTTGTGTTGCTTTGTAACCATCTTATTTTTCACTTGGGACATATTGGTGGAAATGCAGGTCTATCGTCAGGAACTTCTCTATGGGGAGAGGGAAGCCAAATCTCCTTTGGAAATAGCTTTAGAAGAAAAATTAGAAGCGCGTGAGATGGAACTTTATCAGCAGAGGTCAGATTCAGAAAGAAAACTGACGGATTTGCTGGATTACTATACCTTGTGGGCCCATCAGATTAAGACCCCCATTGCAGCTAGTCAACTCTTAGTTACAGAAGTAGCTGACCGCCAACTGAAGCAGCAATTAGAACAGGAAATTTTCAAGATTGATTCCTATACCAATCTAGTTTTACAGTACCTGCGTTTAGAAAGTTTTCATGATGATTTGGTCTTAAAGCAGGTTCAAATTGAGGACCTTGTCAAGGAAATAATTCGTAAATATGCTCTTTTCTTTATTCAAAAAGGCCTAAATGTCAATCTACATGACCTTGATAAAGAAATCGTGACGGATAAAAAGTGGTTGCTAGTGGTTATTGAGCAAATTATTTCAAACAGTCTCAAGTACACCAAGGAAGGTGGTCTGGAGATTTATATGGAGGGGCAAGAGCTTTGTATCAAGGATACAGGAATCGGGATAAAAAATAGTGATGTTCTTCGAGTCTTTGAACGTGGGTTTTCAGGATATAATGGTCGTCTGACCCAGCAGTCATCTGGACTTGGACTTTACCTATCTAAGAAAATTTCTGAAGAACTGGGGCACCAGATTCGTATCGAGTCTGAGGTCGGAAAAGGAACGATAGTGCGGATTCGGTTTGCTCAAGTGAACCTAGTCCTTGAGTGAGAATAGACGAAAAAGCCTCCGAATTGGAGGCTTTTATGCTAGGTTCTTATTTCTCAACGCGTGATTTGTTGGCTATATCAGCTAGGATAGCTTGAACAAAATCATCTACTGAGACAGTTTGTGTTTCTTTTTGGCCGTAGCGACGAACGTTGACTGTTCCGTCTTCCATTTCCTTGTCCCCAACGATCAATTGGTAAGGAATCTTGCTGGTTTGTGAAGCACGGATCTTAAACTGCATTTTTTCATTGCGTTCATCTACGTCTGCACGGACACCACGGTCACGGAGTTTTTTAGCTACTTCCCAAGCGTAGTCCACGTGTTTTTCGTTAGATACTGGGATGAGGGTTACTTGGTGTGGTGCAAGCCATGTTGGGAAGGCACCCTTGTAGTTCTCAATCAAGATAGCTGTGAAGCGTTCCATAGTTGAGATAACTCCACGGTGGATCATAACTGGACGGTGCTCTTCGCCATCAGCTCCGATGTATTTAAGGTCGAAACGTTCTGGAAGCAAGAAGTCAAGCTGGATAGTAGAAAGAGTTTCTTCTTTTCCAAGAGCGGTCTTAACTTGGATATCCAATTTTGGTCCGTAGAAGGCTGCTTCACCTTCGGCTTCAAAGTAGTCCACACCCATTTCATCAAGGGCTGCGCGAAGCATGGTTTGGGCATTTTCCCACATCTCATCGTTGTCAAAGTACTTGTGAGTATCTTGAGGGTCGCGAAGAGAGAGACGGAAGCGGTAGTCAGTCAAGTTGAAGTCTTCATAAACATCGATAATCAACTGAAGGGCACGCTGGAATTCTTCTTGGATTTGTTCTGGAGTAACGAAAAGGTGACCGTCGTTGAGAGACATTTCACGCACACGTTGAAGACCAGTGAGGGCACCAGATTTTTCGTAGCGGTGCATCATACCGATTTCAGCAATACGGATTGGCAACTCACGGTAAGAGTGAACATGGTGTTTGAAGACTTGGATGTGGTGTGGGCAGTTCATTGGACGAAGGACAAATTCTTCCCCGTCACCCATGTCCATAGTTGGGAATATGTCTTCTTGGTAATGATCCCAGTGACCAGAAGTCTTGTAAAGTTCAACAGAAGCAAGTGGTGGAGTATAAACGTGTTGGTAGCCAGAAGCCAACTCTTTGTCAACGATGTAGCGTTCCAACTCACGACGAATAGTCGCACCATTTGGCAACCAGAATGGAAGTCCTTGACCAACTTCTTGTGAAATCATAAAGAGGTCAAGCTCTTTACCAAGTTTACGGTGGTCACGTTCCTTAGCTTCTTCACGCATTTGAAGGTAGTTTTTCAAGTCTTTCTTGTCAAACCAAGCTGTACCGTAGATACGTTGCATCATAGCGTTGTCGCTATTTCCACGCCAGTAAGCACCAGCTACATGGAGAAGGTGGAAGATTTGGATACGACCTGTTGATGGAACGTGAGGTCCACGGCAGAGGTCTACATATTCACCCTGACGATAGATAGTCAAACCGCCTTCGTCTTCTGAGTGTTCTTCAATCAATTCCAACTTGTAAGGGTCATTTTTGAAGATTTCACGTGCCTCGTCTTTAGTCACTTCTTCACGAATAGATGGGAAGTTTTCTTTGACGATTTTTTGCATTTCTTCTTCGATACGAGGAAGGTCTTCGTTAGAGATTTGACCAGCTGTGTTGTCAGTATCGTAGTAGAAGCCATCTTCGATAGCTGGACCAACACCCAAGTGAATGTCTGGGAAAAGACGACGAGCTGCTTGGGCAAACAAGTGAGCAGCTGAGTGACGCAAGATTGGAAGGGCATCTTCGTGATCAGGTGTCACGATTTCGATGCTTCCATCCTCAGTGACAGCACGAGTAGTGTCGATGAGTTTGCCGTTGAATTTACCAGCCAAGGCTTTTTTAGCTAGGGAATTGCTGATAGATTGGGCAATTTCAAAAGTTGTAACGCCAGATTCGAATTCACGAACAGCGCCATCTGGGAAAGTAATGTTAATCATGATGTTCTCCTTACTTATATTATTGACGAATGTGTTAACCCTATTCTAAAAACAGGGATAGAGAATTGTGAAAGCTAGAAAAACAAAAAGCGACATCCTCGAAAGGACGTCGCAACGTGGTTCCACCTTCATTTATGTACCTCAAAAGAGAGGGACACCTCTGATTGGCTCTAACGTGGCCACCGTTTTATGTTTTCATAAAAAACTCAAGAGTAGTATCAGTTTAGGCTCTCTATGCGTTTCCAGCAACCACGCACTCTCTAGTAGAAAGGGACTAAGTGACTTGTCTCTATGGATTATTATAGCATGATTGTGAGATTTTTCAAGGATTTTGTGAAAGTTTTTTGTTTTTCATTTTTGCAGAATATGCTTGATACCAATACCGGAAGCCATGCCGACCAGAGCAAAGGTTTCATAGATTAGCAAGTAAATTAGTATAAACTCACCAAAAGTTATGATAGTAAAGCAAAAGAGCAGTCCGTTACCAATTAACCACCAAAGTGAGAAACGGAAACGGTAGCTATAGAGTAGCGATATAATCAAGATTACCAGAGGTGTAAAGAAGAGAATATTATTTACATAGAGACCCTTGAGCAAAAGGGGGTCAGAAATGATTAGTGATAACAACTCATAAAGTGGCCAATAAAAGAAAAATATGACCAGATAGTAGGGGAGATGGGAATAGAATCTAGGCATGATAATCACCTCGTTTTAAAAAACAGACAACTTGGATTTCTTATTATGATTATTATAGCATATTTAAAACAAGAAAGTAAATCTGTTGACAAAGAAGTTAGTTATTGGTAGAATAGGGATTGTCGTAAAGACAAATAACTTCTTCTTGGTTCCAGGCATGCCAACCTGTCACTCGGATGAAGCCAAATAAAAAGGAGAAACATCATGGCAATCTCAAAAGAGAAAAAAAATGAAATCATCGCACAATATGCACGTCACGAAGGTGATACAGGTTCAGTAGAGGTTCAAGTTGCTGTCCTTACTTGGGAAATCAACCACCTTAACGAACACATCAAACAACACAAAAAAGACCACGCTACTTACCGTGGACTGATGAAAAAAATCGGTCGCCGTCGTAACTTGCTTGCATACTTGCGTAAAAACGACGTTAACCGTTACCGTGAGTTGATCAACTCTCTAGGACTTCGTCGCTAATTCAAGATACAAAGGCCGTCAAAAGCACAAAGCAAAAATAGGAAAATTGACGAAGAAACTTCAGTTTCTAGGAGATTTTATCTTTTTTGCCAAGTGCTTAAGCCGTGTTCAATTGAGCATATCTTGATAATAAAGCTACTCTAAATTGGGTAGCTTTTTTGCGTTGTCACCTTACCTCGCTATACTCAAGTATAATCTTCGGTTACGGTTCCTAACACTGTAAGGTAAAATAAACTAGCTTTTCTCCCTTCGGGGAGATTTTTTTTGTTTCACTGAAAGTTTCGTACAATCTTCGCCTCGTCGCCTAGCCTATAAACGGTTTATCTAGCAAGAATCATGATGCTAAGGGTGTCAAAAATCCGTATGAAAATAGGGAAATGACACAGTGTTCGATGAACACAAGGAGTTTCATCTTTTCCACTAAGATTTTAGCCCGGGCTCAAATCAGCTCTCTGACTTCAGAGGGCTTTTTTATTGAGGTTTTATCGGTCACAATTTTGGAGACTACAAAAACCTCAAATGGTATCAGCTAATTACACCATAAAGGTGCGCAGCTACTCGGCTTGAAAAGTCGAGTAGGTGTCTGCAAGCCCCCTCGGAGAGCCCACACTTTACGAAGTAAAGTATAGTATGTTATACTTTACATGGAAGTAGTCACTGAATTCCAGTTAGAAATTACTTTGTAACTACGTTTTGAGGAGGAGTAAAATGCTTTCCTACGTTCGACATTACCCACTAGCGATAGCTAAATTAATGTGTCTGTGCTCTCCTAAAATCTGCTGATTTATTACTGACTAATACAGGAGGTTTTTTTTATGGGACAGACAATCATATCTGCTATTGGTGTTTATATTTCCACCAGTATCGATTATTTAATTATTTTAATTATTTTATTTGCACAGCTATCACAGAATAAACAGAAATGGCATATTTATGCGGGGCAATATCTAGGCACAGGCTTACTTGTAGGGGCGAGTTTAGTTGCTGCTTATGTCGTTAATTTCGTGCCTGAAGAATGGATGGTTGGATTGCTTGGTTTAATCCCTATCTATTTAGGGATTCGCTTTGCAATTGTTGGAGAAGATGCGGAAGAAGAAGAGGAAGAAATTATTGAAAGATTAGAACAAAGCAAGGCAAATCAACTGTTTTGGACAGTTACATTGCTGACAATTGCGTCTGGCGGAGATAATTTAGGTATCTATATACCTTATTTTGCTTCGTTAGATTGGTCACAGACCCTCGTGGCCTTGCTTGTGCTTGTAATCGGCATAATTATCTTTTGCGAGATTAGTCGGGTGTTATCCTCTATTCCGTTAATATTCGAGACAATTGAAAAATACGAGCGAATCATTGTGCCCTTAGTATTCATTCTACTTGGACTATACATCATGTATGAAAATGGCACGATAGAGACTTTTCTGATCGTGTAGATTTTTTTGTTTCACTAGGATTTTAGCCCGAGCTCAAATCAGCTCTCTGATTTTCAGAGGGCTTTTTCATTGAGTATAAATGGACAAATCTTAACGTTACTCTATTGTAGAGTGGCTTTTGATTTGATTAGGAGATTCTTATAAATATAGTAAAATGAAATAAGAATAGGACAAATCGATCAGGACAGTCAAATCGATTTCTAAGAATGTTTTAGAAGTAGAGGTGTACTATTCTAGTTTCAATCTACTATATAAATGAAAACCTTAGCTGTTTGGCCAAGGTTCATTTCTTCTATGCAAGTTCTTCTCTTTTCTTATCTGGGTTCCAGATGAAGCTTGCGATAAAGCTAAAGATGATGGTTAGGATAGCGAGGATAATAGCAAGGATGAGGGCAGGGATGCGGATAAACCACCAGAGTGGATTTGGTTTTTTATCATTGTGCCATTGTTTCGTTTCTTCGTCCAGACGTTGGAATTCTGTTTGAATACGATTGGCGACTGTTTCAATGCCTTCATCATTCATTTTCTTGATATCTGAGATATCGATTGGATTTCCAAAGTTCATATCCACACGCTCACGGCTAACCAAGCCTTTCAAGGTCATAGGACCTGTATAGGTAACCGGCATGATACGGACCTTGGCCATTTTGGCAATCAGAGCTACGCCCCCCTTGACATCGTTTGAGTGACGGCTCCCACTTGGAAACATGATGAGAGAGCGGTCACTTTTTTTGAGAACGTTGATAGGGTATTTGATGGCAGAAGCGCTTGGATTTTCACGGTCGATGGGAAAGGCGCCACACATACGGATCCACCAGCCAAAGATACGGTTGGTAAAGAGTTCTTTTTTGGCCATAAAGATAAATTGTTTTGGTTTGGTCGCAAAGGCCATGTAAACAGGATCCCACCAGGTGCGGTGAGGCGCAACCAGAATATAATTTTCATCTTTATTAGGAATTTTATCAGTATTATGATAGTGGGCATTGCCATTGATGGACCATAGGAGCAAGACAACCAATCCACGTAAATAAGTATAAAACATGCGATCTCCTTCGATTGTTTTCTTGTTATTATTATACCTTATCAAAGGAGGGCTGGCAAACTTTTCCCTTGACCAGGTTCATATTTGGGATGAGATTAGAATTCTTTTAGAAAAAATGATATGATAGAATTTATGGATAAAAATAAGATTATGGGATTAACCCAAAGAGAAGTCGAGGAAAGACAGGATAAGGGCTTGGTCAATGATTTTACTGCTTCGGCCAGTACCAGCACTTGGCAAATCATCAAACGAAATGTCTTTACCCTTTTTAACGCTTTGAACTTTGTCATTGCTTTGGCACTAGCCTTTGTGCAGGCTTGGAGCAATCTGGTCTTTTTTGCTGTTATCTGCTTTAACGCTTTTTCTGGGATCGTGACCGAGCTACGCGCCAAACACATGGTGGACAAGCTCAATCTCATGACCAAGGAAAAGGTCAAGACTATTCGTGATGGCCAAGAAGTGGCTCTGAATCCGGAAGAATTGGTTCTAGGAGATGTCATTCGTTTGTCTGCAGGAGAGCAGATTCCCAGTGATGCCTTGGTTTTGGAAGGCTTTGCGGAGGTTAATGAAGCCATGTTGACGGGGGAAAGTGATTTGGTGCAAAAGGAAGTGGAAGCCTTGCTTTTGTCAGGAAGTTTCCTAGCCAGTGGGTCAGTTTTATCTCAAGTTCACCATGTCGGTGCAGACAACTATGCTGCCAAACTCATGCTGGAAGCTAAGACAGTGAAACCGATCAACTCCCGTATCATGAAATCTCTGGACAAGCTAGCTGGTTTTACTGGAAAGATTATCATTCCTTTCGGTCTGGCTCTCTTGCTAGAAGCCTTGATTTTAAAAGGCCTGCCTCTCAAGTCATCCGTTGTAAACTCGTCGACAGCTCTTTTGGGAATGTTGCCTAAGGGAATTGCCCTTTTGACTATTACTTCGCTCTTGACAGCGGTGATTAAGCTGGGCTTGAAAAAGGTCTTGGTGCAGGAGATGTACTCTGTTGAGACCTTGGCGCGCGTGGATATGCTCTGTTTGGACAAGACGGGTACCATCACCCAAGGAAAGATGCAGGTGGAGGCCGTTCTTCCACTGACGGAAACTTATGGTGAAGAGGCTATTGCTAGCATCATGACCAGCTACATAGCTCATAGTGAGGATAAAAATCCAACAGCTCAAGCCATTCGAAAGCGTTTTGTGGGAGAAGTTACTTATCCTATGATTTCCAATCTTCCCTTCTCTAGCGACCGCAAGTGGGGAGCCATGGAGTTAGAAGGTTTGGGAACAGTTTTCTTAGGTGCACCTGAGATGTTGCTGGACTCTGAAGTCCCTGAAGCCAGAGAGGCCTTGGAGAGAGGTTCACGTGTCTTGGTCTTAGCTCTCAGTAAGGAGAAATTAGACCATCACAAGCCGCAGAAACCATCTGATATTCAGGCTCTAGCCTTGCTGGAAATCTTGGACCCGATTCGAGAGGGAGCAGCAGAGACGCTGGACTATCTCCGTTCTCAGGAAGTGGGCCTCAAGATTATCTCTGGTGATAATCCAGTTACGGTATCCAGCATTGCCCAGAAGGCTGGTTTTGCGGACTATCACAGCTATGTAGATTGCTCAAAAATCACGGATGAGGAATTGATTGCTATAGCTGAGGAGACAGCTATTTTCGGACGTGTTTCCCCTCATCAAAAGAAACTCATCATCCAAACGCTGAAAAAATCAGGACATACAACGGCTATGACAGGGGACGGGGTTAATGATATCTTGGCCCTTCGTGAGGCAGATTGTTCCATCGTAATGGCTGAGGGAGATCCAGCGACTCGTCAGATTGCCAATCTGGTTCTCTTGAACTCAGACTTTAATGATGTTCCTGAGATTCTCTTTGAAGGTCGTCGTGTGGTCAATAACATTGCCCATATCGCCCCGATTTTCTTGATAAAGACCATCTACTCATTCTTGCTCGCAGTTATCTGTATCGCCAGTGCTCTTCTGGGACGGTCTGAATGGATCTTGATTTTCCCCTTCATTCCAATCCAGATTACTATGATTGACCAGTTTGTGGAAGGTTTCCCACCATTCGTTCTGACTTTTGAGCGAAATATCAAACCTGTTGAGCCAAATTTCCTCAGAAGATCCATGCTTCGTGCTCTACCAAGTGCTCTCATGGTTGTGTTCAGCGTCCTGTTTGTGAAAATATTTGGAGCGAGTCAAGGTTGGTCTGAGATAGAAATCTCAACCCTACTTTATTATCTGCTTGGGTCTATTGGTTTCTTATCCGTATTTAGAGCCTGCATGCCATTTACCCTATGGCGTGTCCTCTTGATTGTTTGGTCAGTAGGAGGCTTCCTAGCCACAGCTCTCTTCCCAAGAATTCAAAAATTGCTTGAAATTTCGACACTTACAGGACAAACGCTACCTGTTTATGGTATCATGATGTTGGTCTTTACCGTGATTTTCATCCTGACTAGTCGCTATCAAGCCAGAAAATAAAGAAAGGCTGCAATCTGTGGATTGCGGTCTTTTTAGGTACAAGATTGCCAGCCGAAATGTGGTATAATAAGAGGTAATAGAGTTTGGAAAGTGAGAGAAGATGATTTCAAAGAGATTAGAATTGGTAGCTTCCTTTGTACCACAGGGAGCCATTTTATTAGATGTGGGAAGTGATCATGCTTATCTGCCCATCGAGTTGGTTGAGAGAGGACAAATCAAAAGTGCCATTGCAGGTGAGGTGGTGGACGGGCCCTACCAATCTGCAGTCAAAAATGTTGAAAGTCACGGGTTAAAGGAGAAAATCCAGGTTCGTTTAGCCAATGGCTTGGTAGCCTTTGAAGAGGCAGACCAAGTGTCGGTCATTACCATTGCTGGTATGGGTGGCCGTTTGATTGCTAGGATTTTAGAAGAAGGCTTGGACAAGTTAGCTAACGTAGAGCGTTTGATTCTCCAGCCCAATAATCGTGAAGACGACTTGCGCATTTGGTTGCAAGACAATGGTTTTCAGATTGTGGCAGAAAGCATTCTAGAAGAAGCTGGCAAGTTTTACGAGATTTTGGTGGTGGAAGCAGGACAAATGAAGCTATCAGCAAGTGATGTTCGATTTGGCCCCTTCTTGTGCAAAGAGGTCAGTCCAGTCTTTGTCCAAAAATGGCAAAAAGAAGCTGTTAAGCTAGAATTTGCCCTCGGACAAATTCCAGAAAAAAATCTGGAGGAACGTCAAGTTCTAGTAGATAAAATTCAAGCCATCAAGGAGGTTCTCCATGCTAGCAAGTGAAGTAATTAACGTGTATGAAGCCTTTTGCCCTCAGGAATTTTCTATAGAGGGAGACAGTCGTGGTCTGCAAATTGGCACTTTGGACAAGGACATCCAAAGTGTCATGGTGGCTCTCGATATTCGTGAAGAAACGGTGGCTGAAGCCATTGAAAAGGGTGTGGATTTGATTATCGTCAAGCACGCGCCGATTTTCCGTCCCATCAAGGATTTGGTAGCTAGCCGTCCACAAAATCAGATTTACATTGATCTCATCAAGCATGACATTGCAGTTTATGTCAGCCATACCAATATTGACATCGTTGAAAATGGTCTCAATGACTGGTTCTGTCAGATGCTAGGAATCGAGGAGATAACTTATCTTCAGGAGACAGGTCCTGAACGTGGAATTGGACGTATTGGGAATGTTCTGACTCAGACCTTTGGGGACTTTGCCCAGTATGTCAAGCAAGTATTCGGCCTAGATAGTCTTCGAATGGTGCATTATCAAGAGAATGACTTGCAGAAACCTATTTCAAGAGTGGCCATCTGTGGTGGAAGCGGGCAGTCATTCTATAAGGATGCTTTAGCTAAAGGAGCGGATGTCTATATCACTGGTGATATTTACTACCACACTGCCCAGGATATGTTGTCTGATGGCTTGCTGGCATTGGATCCAGGTCACTATATCGAAGTGCTGTTTGTGGAAAAAATCGCAGAGCTTCTTAATCAATGGAAAGGAGAAAATGGCTGGACAATTGATATTGTACCTAGTCAAGCATCGACCAATCCTTTCCACCATATCTAGTTAGAAAGTGAAAATAATGAAAAATTGTACTAGTATAATTATGGTAAACTGAAACTACACTAGTACAAATGTGATTCTGAGACATTGTTGAGACTGGATTTTTTTGTAAAACTTATACCCGAAATTTTATAAATAAAAAAATACAATAGTCCTCGTTTTTTGCAGTTTAATCAAAAAATCCAATACATATAATTAGAAAGATAACAATTTACTATAAAATACTCTAAAAACAGAAAAAATTAAATGTTTTTCCTTGCAAAATTCGGGGGGGGGGTGGTATAATTGCTACTAGACTGTATACTCTTCATAGGAGGTATAGTGGGGTAAATAGTCGTAAGTTGCTATTTAATATTATTGTCAATTGAAGAGGAAAATGACATGTTCTCTTCAATCATATCTTTAAGGAGAAAGAGTTATGGATTTTAGAAAGTCTAACAGAGAAAAGGTCTTCCGTTACTCCATTCGTAAGTACCACTTTGGTGCCGCCAGTGTTGCGGTTGCCGCATTGATGTTTTTTGCCAACGGTGCAGTAGCAGCGAGTGAGACAGTCACTCCAGCTACAACTAATGACGTGGTCGCTGGATTTGATGGTAACCCTGATGGGGCTCTGCAGGAGTCGGATGAGGGAGAGTCGAAGGAGGTTGTACTTGAGCAACTTGCTGAAGGCAAGATCACAAAGGAGATAAAAGGGCAAGGGAGGTCAGCGGAAGGATCTAATCAAGGACAGACAGTAGCTGCCCCTAAAACTACTGGAGTAGACTCTAGCCAGCCAGAGTCTGTTCAAGAAAGTCCTCAGGTGAGAGAGAAAAGGGCAGGATCTGCTGACACGATAGCAGCCAAAACAAGCAGCACTGGAGTCCTTCAGCCTCGGGTGCTCAAAGACAGCCAGTCTGACTATGACCTTATTCCACTTGACGATGATGAGGATGATACAGAACAGGATGAACAACCGTTAAACACTCCGGTGACAACAGCGATTCAACCTCGTTCAAGAGGAAGCAGACAAGAAGTTCCTTCAGGCTACATAGCTGTGCCAAGTAATGCTTATGTAGATGGGATCAACTACTTTTTAGAAGATGGACATGCAGGTTCACCTTATGCCCGTGGAACCTATGTCTATGGTTCGCAACGTTCAAGAGCATATTGGGACGGAAAAGAGTTTCGTATTCCGGAAGCGAAAGATTTTATCTACGGGATAGTCAAGAAAACAGAAACTGGTTTTAAATGGGAGATTGATATCAATAAGGGAAAAGTAGGACGGGGTCCACACCACTACTTATCAAATACTTTTTGGTTTACCCTACCTAAAAACCACACTGTAAAAGCAAACTCAGTAACTATTTCTCGTTATGATCATAGGACTGGTGGCACCACTGCTACTAGTGGAGATGCAGGTAACGGAGAGGATCAAATCCTAAAGGCCTTACAATCAGCTGATGGAATTAGTGATGAAAAGCAGGGGACTGTTGCATCAACAGGAGCGGCAGCAAAAAGTGGAGGTTATGGTTATCGGACGGATAGTCTGGATGGCTTAGCCAAGGAAGAAGTTAACTGGTGGGTGCAGAAAGGTTTCTACTACCATGCTGATAAAAACTTCCCAACTGAAGTTGAGAAAAAGGCAGCTTCTAAATACTCTGGTATCAAAAATGAAACCGAGAAAGTCTACACCTTCTCTTTGGACGGAGGACGTGATGATAGCTACCATTTGACCTTTGAGACGACTTCCCCAGATACGACTTTCCGTAATCTCTATTACGCCTTGGGTGTTAAAGGGTTTAGGCTGTCAGGGAAATCAGTTAATCGCTTGCTAGTCAATCAGTGGTACGGTAGAGCTGCCGGTGAAGGAGACCAGGCTGAGAAGTATCCGGCTCAGTTGGAAGGAAATGGCTACTATCAGATTGTACAAGGGCGAATTTGGCAGCCGAAAAATAATAATGTATCAACAACTCCAGGTACCTCTTCATCTTTAATTGCTAAAAGCGATGGAGGCATTGACCTTGAATCTTACTTTAAAAATAGGGATAAGGTAGGGGATAATGCTGAATCACATCCAACTTCTTATAATCTTTTTAAGGACGGCGTCAAAGTTGAAAACAACAAAGAAGCTGCAGACACTATCGTCAATACTCCGGGAGTGAAATCTTATCTTGTAGAGCGAATCTTTGCTGACGGTTCTGGTGAATTGGTTCAGTTAAATTTTGTTGTGAAACCGAAAAAACCAAGTTTAAATACTGATTTGCAAAAGCAAGCAGGGACGATAAAGGATATCACTGCAACTAACGGAACCAAAGGTGTAGAGATGGTTCTCTACCATGACGGAAAAGAAGTAGCAACCAGTATTGCTGGTGATGATGGAAATGCAACCTTCAAAAATGTTGTTATTACAAAAGGTTCTTATACTGTCAAGTCACGTGTTTCAGGTCAGTCTTATTTGACTGCAGAAGGCAAGCGAACTTCACTCTTAGAGTCTGAATCATCAGATGCTAAAGTAGCCAACTACGATAGCAGTCAGATTCGTATTGGGTTTGGACAAAGTGGAGAGGGCGGAGCAGCTTCTAGCTTGGAGACAAGTAAGTATAAAGCACTATATCTTGACAGTTATACTGGAAAGCAACTACAAGTGCTGGTTCGAGTTCCAGGTGGTAAGTCTATCAAAAATATTGAAGTAACTAATTTAGAAAACACGGGCTTGGTTCAGGGTGAAGTGGAGCATGAGGGACCCCTAAGTAGCAAGAAGTCATTAACAGGAACTATTAACAAAACCAATTCAGGTATCCATCAAATTACTGTTACGGTTACAACCGCAGATAATACAACCAAGACAGAAAAACTCTATCTATACATTCCATTTACGAAACCGAGTTTTGCAACAACAGCTGAGAGTTTGAAAGGAAAGACTACAGGAAAACCGGTCATCAAAGCAAACTCTGGAACAAAAGGAGAAGCAGCAAATATTCCTGATAAAGCAAAACTGAAAACCTTCTTGGTTAAAGGTGGGAATGATGTGGATGCTGTAGGCACAGGTGTTTCTGATAATAAGCCTAAAAAAGCTACTGGCTATACTATTCTTGCTAGTGGTGATGTTAAGGCGGATGGAACAGTTGAGTTTACTCCTGATAAGTATAGACAAGAATTGGTGGGGAATGAGGAACTTCGTCTAGTTACGGCAGTGGTTAAGGAAGGTACAGATGAACCTGTTTTAGACTATCTTGTATCACCACTATCAGAATCGCTTAAACTAGAACTTCCTACAGAAGCTAGCCGTGACTTTGTAAGCCCAGTAGAAAAAGTTACCGTTGAAAATCCAGGTAGTCTAAATCAAACCGAGAAAGATAAGCTAAAAAAAGCTATTGAAGATGCTAATCCAGGATTTAAAGTTGAAATAACAGATGATGGTAAGGTTCAGGTGACCAGACCGGATGGACAAAAGGAAGAAGCTGCTGTTAGTGATTTTGTGAAACAAAGTGGGCAAGCAGATTCTGCAGATGATTCGACTTCTCCAAAAGAAATCCAAAAACCAACTGAAAAAGTGAAGGTAGCTAATCCAAATAAGCTAACCAAAGAGGAATTGGAAAAGATTACTCAGAAGGTTCAGGAGAAAAATCCTGGTGCTACTGTAAACGTTGGGCAAAATGGAGATGCCTATGTTGTACAACCAGATGGAACAAGTGGCTTGATTTCCCACAAAGATTTGTTGGAGCTGACAGAAGAGCAAAAAGAAGCTGCAAAGAACCGTAAACCGTTAGTCAACCCAGAGCAGAAAGTACCTGTAACCGATCCAGAGAAACTAAATTCTTCAGATATTGAAAAGATTAAGAAGGCTCTACAAGCTGCTAACCCAGGAGCGACTGTTACAGTGGATAGTGATGGAAATGCAACTGTTACAAGTCAGGACGGATCAGAAAGTAAGTTTATCTCACGAGATGACTTGGTTACAAAAGTGACGGTCCAAGCGCCTCAATCTCCAACTATCTCACAAGATAAAGAAACTCTAACGGTAACATCAATGGTAGGTCAAGACGAAGCTACTAAGGTTATGCTTACGTATACAAATGCTACTGGACAAGAAAAAACTGTTGGTTTTACTAAAACTGGTAGCAACTGGAATAAGGATGACGCCAATGCAGATAGCACAATTTCGATTATAAATGATGAAAATGGACTGGGCAAAATCCTAATCCAAGCTGAAACAGCAGAAGCAGGTTCAACAGTTACAGTTAAGCAGCAGAAGGACGGCTCTGACTTTAGTATAGCAGCTACTACTAAGGTTTTAGGAAGATTAGAGGATGTAAGTGGTATAGCCCAACCAGATGGTTCGGTTGTAATTACTGTACCGCAGGAAGCTACTGAGTTTGATTTGACTTATCATAATCAAACTAGTAATCGTTCAGAAACACAACATTTTAGAAAAACTGATCAAGGATGGAGTGCTGTTGCAGGAATTACAGCTAGTGGCAATAGCTTTACCCTTCCAAAAAGTTTAGTAAAAGACGGGACGGAAGTTGCGGTAAAAGCTTCTAGCGCAACGAAAATTTCAGAGACTAAACGAATTAAGGCTAAGTTTGAACAACCGAGTGCAACAACTAGTGCTACACGTCAAAATGGAGATGTAGAAGTTACATTACCGACAGATGCAGAAAAAGTGACCTTAACTTATAAGAACAAACAAAATACCAATGCCACAGTAACACTGGTTAAACGAGGAAATAATTGGAGTTCTTCAACAACCTTACCAGATGGTATCAGTCTAGCAAATGGTAAGGTTACGCTTGACTATACAAAAGTGAACAGGAATACAAATATCACAACAGCCTCTACTAGAGGAAATGGCGATGTTGAATCTCAAGCAAATAACCAAAATCATCCTATTCCAGAACACACAGCTCCGACGACTAAGACGATTACAAAAGTAATCGGTGAAAATCCTACAAATGCAGAGTTACTTGCTGCTGTAGATGTAGCTAACAAAGCATCAGCTGTACTGAAAGAAGGAACACAGTATCCAACTACAGTAGGGAACCATACTCTTGACGTTGTTGTTACTTATACAGATCAAAGTACAGAAAACGTAAGAGTAACGTATGTGGTGAAACCAGCAGACAAGACAGCTCTAACGCTAGCGAATAACGACTTAGCAAGCGAAGTAGCAAGTCAACCAACTACAGATGACAAGCCACAAAGCAAAGTTGACGCATATACTAAAGCAAAAGAAGCGGCGGATAAAGCAGTGGAAGCAGCGAAAAAAGTAATAGCGGACGACAATGCGACACCAGAAGCTGTACAAGCAGAGCTAGCGAAAGTAAACGCAGCCAAAGCAGCCTTGAAAGCGGCAG
>NZ_VMLT01000144.1:0-739 GCF_013276815.1 Streptococcus sp. 1055
TGAAGATGGCCCAATCACTGTTGAAATCGGTCAAGATGGTAAAGGTAAAGTACCAAATGACAAACTTCCTAAGACAGATGTCCCAGGTACAGGTAAGATTACAGAACCAGGTAAAGCAGCTGTGGAAGTTCCTAATGTAACAACACCAGCTAAGGTAACACCAGAAACACCAGAAACTGAAAAACCAGTTGAGATTGAAATTACTCCACAACCAAATGGAGATGCGATTGTAACGCCTAAGAAACCAGATGGAACAACTTACCCATCAGGAACTACGGTAGAAATCCCAGGTGAAGATGGAAACACAATTACTGTTGAAATCGGTCAAGACGGTTCAGGTAAAGTACCAAATGACAAACTTCCTAAGAAAGCTGTCCCAGGTACAGGAAGAGTAACAGAACCGAACAAGAAACCATCACAACCAGTGAATGTAACAACGCCAGCTCGTAAGACACCAACAATAGAGTTGAAACCAGATCCTAAGACAGGTGACGTTACAGTAACACCGCAGAGACCAGGAGGAGGAACATATCCACCAGGAACTATGGTAGAAATCCCAGGTGAAGATGGCCCAATCACTGTTGAAATCGGTCAAGATGGTAAAGGTAAAGTACCAAATGACAAACTTCCTAAGACAGATGTCCCAGGTACAGGTAAGATTACAGAACCAGGTAAAGCAGCTGTGGAAGTTCCTAATGTAACAACACCAGCTAAGGTAACACCAGAAACACCAGAAACT
>NZ_VMLT01000145.1:0-11815 GCF_013276815.1 Streptococcus sp. 1055
ACTACAAAATCGGCCTTTTTCAAAATAAATCTAACAAAAATCCTATTGCTATTGGATTTTTACTTTGTCTTGAAACGTTGATTTTTGAATTTGCTCCCCTTTTTGCTCCCCCTATAGTGCTTTTAGTGCAGTTTCGTAGAATGATACTGCTTTTTTTGCGTTCTCTTTTGAGAGGTGACTATATATATCCATGGTCATTGATAAAGTGGAATGACCTAGGCGGTACTGGAGTTCCTTGTATGGTATTCCAGAGTTAAGCAAGAGACTAGCGTGAGTGTGACGGAATCCGTGAAAGCCAATGTTAGGAACGTCAGCACGCTTAAAATGTGTTTGCAATCTTCTTTTAAGTCTTGAACTGCTAGGATACTCATGAATGAAATCAGAAAATACCACGCTTTCACGTTGCCCTATCTTCCAAGCCTCTTTAGTTTGGCGTAGTTTGTACTGCTTTAGCATGCTAACAGTCGCTTGATCTATATCTATATCCCGATAACTAGCCTTAGATTTTGGGCTATTGATTTCTAAATCCCGATTTAGTGTTTTGGTGATGTGTACAACGGCACCGTCTAAGTCAATATCAGACCAGCTAAGCGCTAGAGCCTCATTGATACGGCAACCAGTAGCCAATAGGAACTTATAGAGCGTTGTCTCATAGTAGTAACGATATCTATCGCTATCTAAATTATCGAGATAACCAAGAAACTTTTTTAGTTCTTGATTTTCAAAGTGCTTTACTTTTTTCCGCTTTGCTTTCTGAGTGTTACGAGGTAAAACCACATCACGCGCAGGATTGGACGGTATAGTCTGCATGGTTACGCCATACTGTAAGATACGTTTGTTTAAAGCGTGTATCTTGTCATAATGTAGAAAAGCCCCTTTTTCCCCTCTATTAGTCTTGTCAGCAAGTTTGTTGATAATTGACTGGATAAGTGGAGTAGTGAGCTTATCGAGCTTGTAAGCCCCGAAAATGGGCAGTATATGATTATCGATTAGCTTTCTAACATTGCCTTGAGTGTTTGGCTTAACCGTATTCTTATAACTTTCTAACCAGAGATTGGCTAATTCTTGATAGTTTTTTATGGTGCTAGCCTTTTGTCTAGTAGATCCTGCTTTTTGAAAAGCTATTTTTTCTTGATTGGCTTTCTGTTTTACTTCCTTTTGTGTTCGCCCCGTTACCTTGGTTTTTACTTTCTTTCCTGTTACCTGGTCAACTCCTAGATATACATTAGCACGATAGACTTTACTACCGTCTTTTTTTATAACTTCAGTTATTTTCATGATGATAAACCTTTCTAAAATACATCAGCAGGCAAGCCATTATCAAAAAGGTTTTAGATTGTGGTTTATATCATGCTAGGGCTTCACAGATTGCCCTGTATTCGATTTTAATTAGTCAGATGGTAAATTGTACCAGAATAAGAAACAAGGCTGATATGGGCTTGTTTATAGTAAACAGGCCTGTATTTAAAGTTTTTTATCGTCAGTTAGCTGTTTTAAAGTTTTTTCAAAGTCCGAGTTTATCTTTTGAGTTTTATTGAATAGTTGGTATTCTGCTTTTGCTTTATCTTTCGCAACCTTGGAAGTGATTTTCCCATGACCTTCTAAAATATCGTATTCTTGGAAAGTCAAAAAGCGGTCAATGCTTTGGGCTAGTTGTTGCATTGTCTGAGCTTTTCGCTGTTCTATCTGTCTTTCCAGGTAATCAAAATAGCTAGATATTCCTCTTTCAAGGGAGCGGATTTCTGTTTCTGAAAGGTAATTCTTTGCTATTTGGGTATCTGCTTGCAGTATGCGACCGTTAGGGGAGTTTTTCCATGTTGTAAGTCCCATGTTGTCTTTTGTATGGTCAGCTTTCGTGTAGATAATTTCCGCAGCAGTTTGGCCAGTGATTGCATAATGAAACTTATTCTGTACATCAGCATAGAATTGCTTAGTCAACGTACTTTGTGGGTCATAGTCGATAGAGATTTCAGCAAAAATATCTGTAATCTGCAACCATATACGACGCTCACTAGCTCGGATAGAACGCACGCGCTCCAAGAGCTCACGGAAATAGTCTTTTTCCAGCAAGTTTTCGCCTTGTTTCAGACGGTTGTCATCCATGGCGAACCCTTTTATCATGTACTCACGAAGTACCGAAGTAGCCCACTGTCTAAATCTCGTAGCTTTTTGGGAATTGACACGGTAACCAACTGAAATGATGGAGTCAAGGTTATAGAAATCAACTTGGCGTACAACTTCACGACTACCCTCTATTTGAACTGTTTCCATTTTGGAAATAGTTGCTTTTTCTTCTAATTCGCCCTCTTCAAAGATATTTTTTAGGTGTTTACTAATTGCAGGAACACCGACATCAAACAAGCGAGCCATTTCTTTCTGACTAGCCCAAATTGTTTCGCCTTTGATGATGACACTAGCTGTCTCGCTATCGTTTTCAGCAGTATAGATTAAGAATTGTAATTCGTTCATGAGATCCTTTCTAAAATATTGTGAGTAGTTGACATTTGTTGACATCAACAAAATGCTCAACAATGGGGTTTTTAGTTGAAGCACGAGCGAACCACGAGAAAGCACGCGCTTCAGGATTGTTGAACATTGTGGCGCGTGGGTTAGTCTTTCTTTTCAATATCAATCATTATTTGAATATCTTCATCATTCACTTTGTAATCCTGAGTACCTTCACCAATCCACCAATTTAATGATTTTAAAAATCCATATTCTTCTTTACTAACTTTTCCATATTGATTTTCGAACCAATCGAAATAATTGGATTGAATTTTTGAAATTATTTCACGCTTAATTATTTTAAATAATTCGCCCTTATCATATGGTGCAATGTATTTTTTTAGAAAGCCTATACTATCATCATCAATATCTATGCTAACAGTAAATGAATTATAATCCAAATCATAAAAGTAAGCTGAAATATACCAGATACTAAAATTATCTCCCATTGGGGTATTCATAAAATTAACTTCTAACCCAAAATCACAACTAACTTCAATATCTATATTATCTGCTTGATGCTGATAAAAATCCAAACTCTCTATTTGAGAACTGTTAGGCTTTTCATCTAATTCAAATGATTTTAGAGAAACTTTTATATCTTTATTATCGTATATACTTTCTACTTCGTAATCATAGGGTAAAAAGTCAAAAAAATCCTTTGGTTCTATTTTTAGCGCCAAACAAATTTTATTTAATGTTATGTAATCTATTTTTGTACTGCTGTTATTAACAATTTTAGACAAGGCTGCTGGAGTTATTCCAGTTTTAACTGATAGCCATGCAGCTGTTTTTTCTTTTGTCTTCAAGATATTTGCTAAATTATTTTTTATCACAACCATCCCTCCTTAGATACATTTTACAATTATCTTCTGAAATACACAATAAAAAATTATCGCAAAGAATAATTTTTTTGTTGACAATTTATTTTTTATTGGTTATTATTATTCTATGCGATAATTATTGCATAGAATAATAACGAGAGGGGTTGACGATATGAACAATAATTTTCGTGTCATATTAGCAAAACAACGTAAAAAAGTTAGTGACGTTCACAAGGCAACAGGCATATCAAAAAGCGCACTCATATCACTATACTATGAACGCACAAAGCGCCCAGATATTGAAACCTTGCAAAAGGTAGCCGAGTATCTAGGCGTAACCATTGACGAACTACTTACAGTCGAAGATTAGGGGGTACAGCATGAACATTGTTTACATAGACGGCAAGAAAGAGCCGTACACACTAAGCAGTATCGTTGCAGAATGCACGGGATTGCAACATCACACAATAACTAAGACGATCCGCAAGCATCAAGCAAGGTTTGAACAGTTCGGAAAGGTTGGATTTAAAATCCATAAATTAGATAAGAGAGGGCAACCGAAAAAAATCTATCTTCTGAATGAGCAACAAGCGACCTTGCTGATTACTTATCTAAAGAATACTGCACCAGTTCGTAAATTCAAAATGAACCTGGTCAAAGCTTTCTTTGAAATGCGTGAGGAACTTTCTAAGTTTCGTATGCAGAGGGCGCTAGAAAAGCCAAAAAGAAAAACACTGCATGACAGCATTGAGAATTGGGAACAAGCCCCAAAGCACGCGCATAGCACCATGAACAACCTGCTACTAAAAGCAGTAACCGACAGGAACGCTAAGCAGTTAAGGGAAGAACGTGGGGGCTATAATGGCATTGATAGCTTGACCAGTGACGAGCTGGAGCAATACCAGGCTTTTGAGGATATGGTAATAGCTATGATTGGCTTGAATATGAGTTACCAAGAAATCAAGGCTATGGCATTCAGAAATAAAAATACACGCCAAAGAAGCGCGTGAGAGCAACAAAAAAAGGCTTAGCAATAACCACACCGCAGAGCCTTTAACACTAACACTAAAACGAATTTAACAAAAAGCAGGCAAGCTATTATCAAAGAGGTTTTAGTAAGATTTATACCTAGATTATAGCATAATACAGCGGTTTCCGCTAGTACATTGAAAATAAAATAAGGTACGCTGGGAAGATTTTAAATTTTTTTCGGTTTAGGGGTTGACATTATACCGTGCATAAGTATATAATAAAAAGCACGGGCAAAAGTAAAGGAGTGATATAATGAGCCCAAGAACAGGAAGACCTATAAAGGGGAATGCTAAGCGTGATAAACGATTAGAGGTTAGACTGACAGCAGACGAATATAACGAAATTCAAGAAGTTGCTGACAGTTTGAATATTTCTAAAGCTGACACGATAGTTAAAGGCATTCAACTTTTAAAGTCACAAAAATAAAAGAAGCCTGCTACGTTCTCAACCGACCAAAGCGATAACGTAACAGACTCAGCCCCCACGAATGAGGTACGTAAATATCTTATCATGCGTACTCTTATTTGTCAAACATAGAAATAGAGTGCGCTTTTTGCGTACCCAAAAATGAGGTAAAGAATGGGAAAACAAGTATTTACACAAGAAATACTAAGAAACATACAAGAAGAAAATGGAATCATCACAGTAGACTTAATACTAGACGCTTTACCAACTTGGTCAGAAAAAGCCATCAAGGGACGTTTATCAAATTGGCGTTACCGTAAAGTTATTGACTACAGGGTAGAAGATGGGGAATTTAGTGAGATTTTCCTACTAAGAAGCAAGCAGGAGATAAAAGAAGAGGTCAGTGCCGGTCAACGTTTGAAAATGGATTTATATTTTAGACAGGTTTTAGCCTTAACTGGAATCATTGAATCAAACACCAGCAAGGACAACGACAAGACCAAGGCGATTGAATTGCAACAGAAAGCAATGAGAGCAATACCAGACGACATTTACAAAGAGTTGTCAGAGATTTATGAGTAAATAACAAAACTAAGAAAAACTAAGAAAACCGAAGTGCAGGCAAGCAATTAGAAAAGGTTTTGAAAAGCATAGAGCGCCAACTCTTAAAACTGGTACTTTCTCACGCTTTCAATTTGGCGACTCTGAGCGTGAGGATATCCTGTATAAGAAACGATAATTAAAAGGTCAACGGAGGAAAATATGATAGCAGATAAATTAGAAGCTATTTCAACAAATTTAGAAGAAATACAAGAAATTCTTGTAGGAAATGGAACTGCATTAGCTAAAAGGGAAATCAGTAAAGTATTGAACGACTTAGACGATATTTATAATGAACTAACTAGCACAGAATACTATGAACAACAGGAAACACTCAAGGAACAGACGGAAAGGATGAAACAGAGAGTAGTATCTGAGGTAATAGGAGAATTAGAGTGGAGAGAATATTCATATTATAAAAATTTTTGGGGGGATATGGATCTTTTAAAATGCCTTTCTAATTTTGATGGATTTCTTTTCATAAGCACTTACCTAGCGGAAATAGCCAAAGAGAATGACTATCCTATGGATAAAAACCAAGTATTAAATTACGTCTGGGAACTTTTGGCAATTGATATTGCAAAGAAAAAACGAGATAAAAAGAACCTCTTGGACTTATGGACAAGTTCGATTGAGTACACCCGTGGAATGATGATTTATGAGGAAAACTGACATGAATGAATTAGATTTGACCAATACACAGGCGGTAATCTTCATGGTGGTACTGATTGGCTTACTGGTCTATCTAAACCACCGAGACCGCAAAAAAAGCGCCCAATTTGAGCGAGAAAACCAACAGACGATAGAAACACCTAGCGAGGATTTAAACCCTGATTATGGGCGATATATCCAGCTTGCAGGGGTAAGAGTTTACGGAGGCACTGAATGAGTCTATCAGAGAATGACAAACGAGTATTAAGACTAATCAAGGTAGGGGCTGAGAACTCCATAACAGGGGCAGAAATCAGCCTGATCACTAAGCTGGCAGAAAGAACCGTGCAAGATATTATCAGCCGTCTAATCACGCGCCATAGCGTTCCTATTGTTGGGGTTCGCCATGGGACATTTAGAGGATATTTTATCCCAGCTAACAAAGAGGAGCTACTGGACGGAGCAAAGGCATTCTATAACCAAGTACAGGAAGAACAGAAACGCCTAACTGTCCTTTTAAATGCTGATTTAGAGAGTTACAAAGAAACCTTGAAGGAGGTGGGCGGATATGTTTAGCCTAAGCCGAGAAAGCGAGCAAGACCTAGCGCATGGCATTCTGGAGGTAGTGGAAAGATACCTGGAAGCGCGTGATACAGTCAAACCACGACTGACAGGTTTAATCTCAGCCCAGGAAGTTATGGACGAGTTAGATATAAAATATATGACACTCCAAAAATGGGAAAAAGCAGGGCTAAAGCGATACCAGCCCCCACTAGAAGATACTAGGAAAATCTATTATAGAATTTCTGACTTGATGAAGTTTCTGGGGGTGGAGCATGGCAATTTACGAGGCTAAAGGCTTTCCACTACAAAGGTTTGTATGTGGCAGTTAAAGACGAAAACGAGGAAGCAGAGGGCTGGGAACTGACCAGAGATTTAGAGATAGGTTTGGCCAGTCCTGACTTGCTGATGATTCTGAAAGATTTAGAGGTAAACAAATTGACCGAGCAACGGCAGGGGCTTGGCATGGAGTTGAAAGGCTGGATTTTCGACTTGATTTGTAACGGCATTTATACCAGGTACGAGACTTCTCTATTTGTCCGCTTGCTATTTGTGAATGGCTACAGTTTTAGTCAGCTGGTGGACTTGTTTTCTACAATCGTCAAGCGTAAAGACCTAGCAAGCTATTTCCTAGAAGTAGCGACAAAATTCTATAAGGAGGTGGCTTTTGAATAGTGACGACATTGTAAATAAAATCATTGAAGAGAATCAGCAACGTGAACCCATTAAGGCAATAGAAGAATCAGAAAGCTATCTGACAACCTTTAAAGGGGTACAAGGCTTTTTATTCAACGTATGTAAGAATCTTGGGGAAGATAGACCATCTAAATCTTTGGGGGTTGCTGACTTTCTTAGAAAGTATATCCGATTTGTGAGAATCAGACCAGAAGCGCAGGGACAGAAAGCGCCCTTGTATTTCTATCATCCTGATAAGGGGATTTGGTTAGAAGATAACGAGTTACTTCAAGATTTAATCTCAACCATTCAACCTGATACGACAGAAAAACAAGCCTTTGATACGATTTACAAAATCGCTAGACGTAGCCCGTTGAAGTCTATCCAAAATGATTATACGGTTATCGGAAACCAGCTATATAACGCTAGTAAGGAAACATTTGAACCTTTAACACCTAGCATTATTGTAACTAGAAAAATCCGTACAAGGTACGACCCAGAAGCCTATGAGCCTACTATACACGGTTGGAAGCCCAGCAAGTGGCTTGCTGAATTATTTGACAATGATCAAGAATTATATAACCTAGCTATCCAGATTATTAAAGCAAGTGTCACAGGTAGAACCCTAAAAAATATCTTTTGGCTTTATGGCGAGGGTGGGACTGGTAAAGGAACTTTTCAGCAGTTACTTATTAATCTAGTAGGCATGGAGAACGTTGCAAGTCTCAAGATGACTGAGTTCGATAAAAGCCGTTTTTCTACCTCCATTCTGTTAGGTAAGAGTCTGGTTATTGGGGACGACGTACAAAAGGATGCAGTTATTAAAGATACGTCAAATATGTTTAGCCTTGCGACTGGGGACATTATGACTATAGAGGACAAAGGGAAGCGCCCCTATAGTTTACGCTTGAATATGACTATTATCCAGTCATCCAACGGCTTACCAAGAATGAACGGGGACAGGTCAGCGATTGACAGGCGGTTTAAGATTCTACCATTTACCAAGGTCTTTAAAGGGAAACCAAACAAGGCAATTAAAGACGACTACATCAACAGGAAAGAAGTATTAGAGTATCTCACACGCCTAGCCCTTGAAACACCGACAAAGGACATCACACCAGAGAAATCAAAGGAGATTTTGCAAGAATACCATGAGGATAACAACCCAGTTATCGCTTTTGTATCTTCATTCTTTACTGATGAACTATCAAGTGAGTTTTTGCCTAATAGTTTTGTTTTCCATAACTGGAAAGGATTTACGGAATATTATGGGGTGAAACTACACAAGACAGAAATGGGGTTGCATCGAGAGATAAAAAGTAATCTACCAAGTTGGATAACCACAGGCCAGAAAGTAATACCATCAGGGAGACAACTTCATTCTGGTTTCTATCCGCATGAAGATACAGCGCCTTACGCACATCCATATTTTAACGGTAGGGAAAAGCCAGAGCAACGGAGAAAAGCTAGAAATGAACGGGGATACTTTAATGGTAAAGCAAAAAAGAAGCAATAACTTTATACACTTTATACACTTGATAAAAAAGTGTTATACTTGCAACCCTTAGAGCGCCAAGGACTTTATACACTTATACACTTTATACGGCAGGTTTTTTCTTTTACAGTATTAAGCACTATAATTCCTGTAAATTATATAAACTAGTGTATAAAGTGTATAAAGCGTATAAAACAGGGCTTAAACCCTTGATATGACAGGCTTTTAATTTTATACACTTCAAAAATAAAGTGTATAAAACTTTTTCTAAGTGTATAAAAAACATAGATAAAAATGGCAAAAACAAGGTATTTTACATAATTTACCTTAAAACAGAAAGAGGAAAAACAACATGACACTAAAAACATTTTCAGACAAAGCCAAAACATTTACTTTCACTTACGAATTTAAAGATCTAGATACTGCTCTGGTAGCAGGTCACGCGCTACTGGGATATATGACTGGGACTTATGAAGTACCATCTATTTCAATAACTCACAAGGATAAAGGGACGCTTGTAGCTGAGTATGTGGAGGATAAGAAACTAAACAAGACCTTCAAGCGTATTTGTGACAGTTTTAAAGACTACTACAACCAACCAGTGGACGATGAAGCATTTGAAGAACGTTATAAACGGGAGCGCGTGCTTCAACTCAAAGAGTCAGAGGATTTTGAGAGTTTGCTGGAAAAGATCACAGACTACGAGCTGGAACTATTAGACTATGCTGATCGCTTGCTTTCTGATAAGCCTATCCCTATGGACTCTATGACCGCTTTTGGTACGTTGGAAAAGCTGGGCGATGAAAGTATTAGCCTACTCCAAAAGTTGGACGTAGAGGGCGAATATAAAGGACTTGCTGGTTATTCAGGTCAATAAGCACAGGAAGGGGAGCAATCCCCTTTTTGTTAACAAGTCAATAGTTTTGGGTTTTTCCATATAGGGGGAAATAATGAAGCAGTTAGCAATAGAAACAATCACTAAACCAATGAAGCTGAGAGGAATAACTAAGGGTATAGCCGAGTTGGACGGTCAACGTTTAGAGATTGATTTGGATAGTTTAATGATTGATTTTGGTGGAGAGTCATTTGAATTAGACAGAATAGCAGGAACTAAGGGAGGTAATCGATATTTCTTTCTTTGCCCTGATTGTGGGAGACGGTGCAGGTTGCTTTATAAACGATATTTATATTTTAGTTGCGGTACTTGTCTAGATATCCACAAGAGCACCCTGAACCGTAGTAAAACGGATTGCCAATACTACTGGGAGCTTGCACTAAAAGAAGCCAGAAAGGTAGAACCAGGGTGGAGTCCTAGACGTGGTGGATATATGTTTGATGGTTTCCCCGAAAGACCCAAGTATATGAAACGTGACAGGTATCATAAGCACTATAAGAAGTTTTTGAAGTATACTAAAAAAGGGGATAGATTTTGGCTGAATGGTTCGAGATTGTAGGACAATATGAAGTAGTGTGTAATTTACCAAACGAACAAATACTACATATTAGACGGTTTAAATGTTAAAAAAGCTAGATATATCAAGGATTTAAGTAAGTAGAGCGTTCCAAAAAGGGTGCGGTAAGCGTTCCAAAAAAGGGTGAGATAAGGGTGAGGTTACATATAAAAAGTACAAGGTTAGTACAAGGTTGTGTATTTAAAAATATTAAAAATAGGCTAAGATTAGGCTAAGGCCACATACTTCAAAATACTAAGGTTTTACAAAGGTACAGGGATTTTTTTCTAGTGATAGAACCCCAAGGATACCACAAGGTATGGCTACTTTTTTAGAGCCATAGAACGGTAAGATTTTGGTAAGGTACAGGAGTTTTCCAATGGTGAGGTTTTGGTGAGGTAGTGGCAAAAAAAATGCTTTAAAAATAAGGGGCTAATAAGCCGTTGAACTCCGAGCGAACGCCGAGAAAGTGGCTATATCCCCCTATCATTTATCAAGCAGATAAGAGCAATAATAACCCTCCTTAACTCCCTGAGAAACGACAAGCAGATAAGTGAAGTTTTTAGCCCTCTTATTTCGGATCTACTCCTTGCAGAATGACAAGGAAATAAGAGAGATAAAAACATCCTTTAATTGCTTATCAAACCATAAGGAGATACGGGGGCTATCTCCCTCCCCACGCGCTTCTATGAGCTTCACACCGTCATTGTACATTTTTTCTCACGGGAAATCATTTGAATCTAGAGCGAACATAGAGAAAACGAAAAAAAGCCAAGGCGCTCCGCCTCAGCTATAATCTCAATATTATTATATCACAAAGGAGCGAACTAATGGAGCTGGATAAGTTTAAAACGATGATGAACGTCAGAGAGAGGATGACATACTTTCTGAGATTCCAGAGGATGGCAGGGAGTGAAAACCAAGTTAGTATCGATGAAGAGGCTTGGAAACTTGTCTTACCTGATCAGTGGAATTTGAGTGGTGAACATGAAAAAGCAATCCGTGAGGGGTTGGAGATATTCGCCCACGACATCAACAGCATAGAGAACAAACGAGCCAGAAAATACTTTATTATCCATTATTGCTATATGAGAAAGAAAACAATGAGTGAATGCGTAGAGATGGCAGGTACTAGCTCCACTAGCTACCACCGATACAAACAGATAGCCGTCTTAAACTTTGCGAGAATCCACCAGAACGGAGAGCTAGAAGCATATAAGTAGGCAAATGTAGGCTGAGGCTTCATATTCGCCCCCTATTTCGCTTGATTTCGTACTGGACAACAAAACACCACGGATAAACTACAAGCCCTCAGAAACGAATCTGGGGGCTTTTGTGAGGTCATAATCTTATAAACCACGCGCTTCATGGTATAATATACCTATCAGCAGCCAGCAATAAAAAAAGCACGTTTGACCGTGCTAGTTTCTTGCCTGCTGAACTCGTCAAATCTTAGCCCTTTTGTGGGGCTTTTTTGCTCCCCTTTTTGCGTACTTTGGGGGAGCAAGTAATAAAAAGTAATGTTAGTATTTTTTGTTCAAAAGCGCGTGACATAAGGGTTAGGAAGCCCTAAGGAAACATAAAATAAGAAGTTTTTTATTATACTACAAAATCGG
>NZ_VMLT01000146.1:0-12997 GCF_013276815.1 Streptococcus sp. 1055
CACCGCTTTGAGGTTGCAGATAAAGCTGACGTGGTTTGAAGAGATTTTCGAAGAGTATTAGTTCAAGTGCCAGATGTCTTCATTATACTGAGCGATTGTACGGTCAGATGAGAAGAATCCTGCTTTAGAAATGTTAACGATGACTTTATCCAACCATGCGTCACGGTCTTCGTAGTCAGCAAGCATTTGCTCTTTGACTTTGATGTAGTCTTCCAAATCAAGAAGAGTCATGAACCAGTCTTTGTTGATCAATTCATTGTAAAGACGTTCCAAGCGCTCTTTGTTTCCAGCTGCAAGAACTGCATCACTAACGATGAAGTCAACCAATGGTTTGATAGCTTTACGAGCGTAGAATTCACTTGATTTGTAAGCTGCTTTTGCGTAAAGGTCGATAACAGTTTCTGAATCTTCACCAAAGATGTAGATGTTTTCATCACCAACCAACTCAGCGATTTCCACGTTAGCTCCGTCCATAGTACCAAGAGTCAAAGCTCCGTTCAACATGAATTTCATGTTACCAGTACCTGAAGCTTCTTTAGAAGCAAGTGAGATTTGTTCTGAGATGTCACATGCTGGGATAAGGAAGCTTGCTGCAGTAACGTTGTAGTTTTCAACCATAACTACTTGCAAGTGTGGAGCTACTGCTGGATCGTTAGCAATCACTTCTGACATGCAAAGGATCAAGTGGATG
Organism: Streptococcus sp. 1055; assembly: GCF_013276815.1. Lineage (NCBI taxonomy): Bacteria > Bacillati > Bacillota > Bacilli > Lactobacillales > Streptococcaceae > Streptococcus > Streptococcus sp. 1055. The sequence goes on from NZ_VMLT01000146.1 coordinate 692, forward strand.
ATGTCTTGAGCGATTGTGTAGGCTGGAGCTGCTTTACCACCAAAGAAGATTGTAATTGGGCGAGCAGGGATGTTACCAGCTTTGATGTCAAGGTATTTGTGGATTACGTACAAAGCGTTCATTTGTTGGCGTTTGTACTCGTGAAGACGTTTGATTTGGATATCAAAGATAGAGTTTGGATTGATTTCCACACCTTGGTGTTCTTTCAAGTGACGAGCCAATTTACGTTTGTTGTGAGCCTTGATGCTTTCCAATTTTTCTTTGACAGCTGCTTTGTCTTCATAAGACAAAAGTTTTTCAAGCTCATCTGCTTCATGGTGCCAACCATCTCCAAGAATCTCATCCAAGTAGTGAGACAATCTTGGGTTAGCATGCATGAGCCAACGACGGAAAGTGATACCGTTGGTTTTGTTGTTGAATTTTTCTGGGTAAAGGTCGTAGAAGGCTTTCAACTCAGAATTTTTCAAGATTTCAGTGTGAAGTGCTGCAACCCCGTTAACGCTGTATCCGTAGTGGATATCCATGTGAGCCATGTGAACACGTCCGCTCTCATCGATAATTTGAACAGCTGGATCTTTGTACTCTGCCTTCACACGACGGTCCAATTCTTCGATGATTGGTACCAAGTGAGGAACCACTTCTTGCAAGAATTCAAGAGGCCATTTTTCAAGGGCTTCAGCAAGGATTGTGTGGTTAGTGTAGGCAGTCATGCTACGAACGATTGAGATTGCTTCGTCAAGCTCGATACCACGTGCAGTCAAAAGACGGATCAATTCAGGAATCACCATTGATGGGTGAGTATCGTTGATTTGGACAACTGCGTAGTCAGCAAGGTCATGCAAGTTGCTTCCTTTTTCGATTGCTTCGTCGATGATCAATTGCGCACCGTTTGAAACCATGAAGTATTGTTGGAAGATACGGAGCAATTCACCTTGACGGTCACTATCATCTGGGTAAAGGAAGAGCGTCAAGTTGCGAGCGATATCTGTCTTGTCAAAGCTGATACCGTCTTTAATAATAGAAGAATCAACTGAATCCAAGTCAAACAAACGCAAGCGGTTCTTCGTTTCTGTCTTGTAACCAGGAACATCAATATCATAAAGAGTTGATGTCAAAGTAAAGTCTGCAAATGGTACTTGGTAGCTACGGCTTGAGCGAACCAACCAGTTTTGCTCTGTCAACCATGCGTTTGGAATTGTTTCTTGTTGGTTGTTTTTAAGAACTTGTTGGAAAAGACCAAAGTGGTAGTTCAGACCAACACCGTCACCATTCAAACCAAGAGTCGCAATTGAGTCGATAAAGCAGGCAGCCAAACGTCCCAAACCACCATTACCAAGAGATGGTTCCAATTCAACTTCTTCAACTTCGATCAAGTCTTTACCTGCAGCAGCAAGTTCTTTTTTGACATCGTCGTAAAGACCAAGGTTAATCAAGTTGTTTGACAAGAGTTTACCAATCAAGAACTCAGCTGAGATGTAGTAAACTTTTTTCTTACCAGTGTTAACTGGTTTTTGGCTACTTGCAAGCTTGCTGTAGTTAAGAAGGGCAAGGTAAAGCTCTTCATTGCTACATTCTGCAATGGTTTTATTGTAACGATTTTGTACAAATTCTTGTAGTGATAACATGTTTAAGATGTCTCCTGATATTGTATTATTTCTTTAATTCTACCAAATTTTCATTTATTCGGCGATAGATTGTTGTTAAGTCAAGCAAACCTTCCTCGACAGCTGGTGTCAATTGTTCTTCAGTCATACGCCAAGACCAGTTTCCACCAAGGGTAGATGGGAAGTTCATACGAGCTGTCTCATCCAATTCTAGCAAATCTTGCATAGTTGCAATTGCCATGAAGCTAACTGATGAAAAGACTGTACGAAGCATAGCATGTGGCACTGTTTCGTATTCTTTACGGTTCGTGTAACGAGCCATGTATTCACGAGTTGCATCATCGATCTCGTTACGGTACCAACCAAGGACCGTATTGTTATCGTGTGTTCCTGTGTACATAACTGAGTTAGCAGGTGCCAAGTGTGGGCTATCGATGCTTTCGTCTTCTGGGTTGAAGGCAAATTGAAGAATCTTCATTCCTGGGAAGCCAGTACGTTCACGCAATTCGATCACTTCATCAGTCATGAAACCAAGGTCTTCTGCGATGATGTTTAACTCACCAAGTTCTTCCTTAACGGCTGCAAAAAGCTTGTATCCTGGACCTTTCACCCACTCACCAGGTGCTGCTGTATCGGAACCAGCAGGGATTTCCCAGTAAGATTCGAAACCACGGAAGTGGTCGATACGAACGATATCGTAGATTTTGAAGCTTTCACGCAAGCGTTCAATCCACCATTTGTAGCCGTCTTTGTCCATTGCTTCCCAGTCATAGATTGGGTTACCCCAAAGCTGACCAGTTGCAGAAAATTCATCTGGTGGGCATCCTGCGATGCAAGTAGCCTTACCGTTGACATCTGTCTTGAAGAGATGTGGATTTGCCCACATATCGCTTGAATCTTCCGCTACGTAGATTGGCATGTCTCCAACGATTTCGATGTGATTGTCGTTAGCATATGCTTTCAATTTTAACCATTGTTGGAAGAAGAAGTATTGAGTCACACGGTGGTAAACCAACTTGTCTGCCAATTGCTCACGATAGCTTTCAAGTACTGAAGCTTTACGAGCACGAGCGTCTGCATCTGGCCATTCAGTCCAAGCAAGATTGTCAAAATGCTCTTTGATAGCCATATACTCAGCAAAGAGCTCAAGCCATGATTGGTTGTCTTGAGCAAATTTCTCAAAATCTTTAACATCTCCGACTTCAAAGAAACGTTTCACCGCTTTTTCTAAAAGAGGACGACGTGCATAGTAGATTTTAGCATAATCAACTTCAGACGCATCGCTACCAAAGTCAACTCCTTCAAGGTCACTTGCTTCCAACAAACCTTGCTCCACCAAGATATCTAAATCGATAAAATGAGTGTTTCCTGCGAAAGCTGAGAAAGATTGGTAAGGAGAATCCCCGTAACTAGTTGTTCCTAATGGAAGGATTTGCCAGTAACGTTGTTTTGTGCGAACCAAGAAATCAACGAAATCGTAAGCACTTTGACCAAATGATCCGATTCCGTAAGCTCCTGGAAGAGAAGAGATGTGCATCAACACACCACTTTGACGTTTTTTCATAATAGCACCTCGTGTGTTAAAATAATGGAACGTTGCGTATTTTTGCAGACGCAAACGTTTGCGCTACTTATAAGTATACTCCTTTTCAAGCATAATTGCAAGCGTTTTTAAAAAACTTTTTTGATTATTTTTAAGGAGACTAACCCATTTTAGCAAAGATAACTTATACTCAATGAAAATCAAAGAGCAAACTAGGAAACTAGCCGCAGGCTGTACTTGAGTACGGCAAGGCGACGTTGACGCGGTTTGAATTTGATTTTCGAAGAGTATTAAAACCATCTAATCCTAAAGTTTGAGTCTCATGGGACAGTCTACAAAGTGCAAATCCTCCTCTAGAAAACTTGAATTTAGATGCAAGGGGCACAAAGGTCCATAGAAAATAGATAGGAATTAGAAACAGGGAGGTAGCCCCTCCTGATTTCCTTCTTTAGATAGATTACATCTATTTTTTATTAAAAATACTGTATTCTTATCTATTTCACACTTTTCTTCTATTAAAAAGCAAAATCATGCTATCAAATCAAGCTTAAAAATTTTTTAAAATTTTTGTCAAAAACACTTGCAACCGTTTTCTATTTGTGCTATACTAAGGTCATAAAGGAAAACGTTTGCGTTTCCTTATCAATAAAACTTGTTATTCTTTAGGAGGAATACACTATGTCATCTAAATTCATGAAGAGCGCTGCGGTGCTTGGAACTGCTACACTTGCTAGCTTGCTCTTGGTAGCTTGCGGAAGCAAAACTGCTGATAAGCCTGCTGAGTCTGGTTCATCTGAAGCGAAAGAAATCACTCTTTACGTTGAGGACCAATACAAAGCTTATGCTGAAACAGTTGCTAAAGCTTATAAAGAGCAATCAGGCACAACAGTTAACATCAAATCTGGTGACCAACTTGGTGGACTTGACAAACTTTCTCTTGACAACCAATCTGGTCAAGCTGCTGACGTTATGATGGCTCCATACGACCGTGTGGGTAGCCTTGGTTCTGACGGACAACTTTCAGAAGTGAAATTGAGCGATGGTGCTAAAACAGAAGATACAACTAAATCTCTTGTAACCGCTGCTGACGGTAAAGTTTACGGTGCTCCTGCCGTTATCGAGTCACTTGTTATGTACTACAACAAAGACTTGGTAAAAGACGCTCCCAAAACATTTGCTGACTTGGAAAACCTTGCTAAAGATAGCAAATATGCCTTCGCTGGAGAAGATGGAAAAACTTCTGCCTTCCTAGCTGACTGGACAAACTTCTACTATGCATACGGACTTCTTGCTGGTAACGGCGCTTACGTATTTGGACAAAACGGTAAAGACCCTAAAGACATCGGTCTTGCCAACGACGGTTCTATCGCAGGTATCAACTACGCTAAATCTTGGTACGAAAAATGGCCTAAAGGTATGCAAGATGGTACAGCTGCTGGAAACCTAATCCAAACTCAATTCCAAGAAGGTAAAACAGCTGCTATCATTGATGGACCTTGGAAAGCTCAAGCCCTCAAAGATGCTAAAGTAAACTACGGTGTTGCGACTATCCCAACTCTTCCAAATGGAAAAGAATATGCTGCATTCGGTGGTGGTAAAGCTTGGATCATTCCTTCAAGTACTAAGAACCTTGAAGGCGCACAGAAATTTGTAGACTTCCTTGTTTCAACTGAACAACAAAAAGCTTTCTACGATGCAACTAACGAAATCCCAGCTAATACTGAAGCTCGTTCATACGCTGAAGGTAAAAACGATGAGTTGACAACAGCTGTTATCAAACAATTCAAGAACGCTCAACCAATTCCAAACATCTCTCAAATGTCTGCAGTTTGGGAACCAGCTGCTAACATGCTCTTTGATACTGTAAGTGGTCAAAAAGATGCTAAAACAGCTGCTAACGACGCTGTAACATTGATCAAAGAAACAATCAAACAAAAATTTGGTGAATAAAAAATTTGTTCAAGGGGGGTGGAATTCAAATCCCCCTTTGAATTTATCAATAGAGACACAAATAATTTAGCTTTCTTATAAAAAAAGTAGTATCCTATGAAAGGAGTTATTATGGAAAAGCAACAACCTAGTAAAGCAGCCCTGCTGTCTATCATTCCTGGGTTAGGACAGATTTACAATAAACAAAAAGCCAAAGGTTTTATCTTCCTTGGTGTAACCATCGTATTTGTCCTTTACTTCCTAGCACTTGCAGCACCTGAATTGAGCAATCTCATCACTCTTGGTGACAAGCCCGGTCGTGATAATTCCCTCTTTATGCTGATTCGTGGTGCCTTCCATTTAATCTTTGTAGTCGTTTATGTACTCTTTTATTTCTCAAATATCAAAGATGCATATACGATTGCAAAACGCATTAACAATGGAATTCCAGTTCCACGTACCCTCAAAGACATGATCAAAGGGATTTATGAAAATGGTTTCCCTTATCTCTTGATTATTCCATCTTATGTTGCCATGACCTTCGCGATTATCTTCCCAGTTATCGTAACCTTGATGATCGCCTTTACTAACTATGACTTCCAACACTTACCACCAAACAAATTGTTGGACTGGGTTGGTTTAACAAACTTTAGTAATATCTGGAGTTTGAGTACCTTCCGTTCTGCCTTTGGTGCTGTTCTTTCTTGGACTATCATCTGGGCTTTGGCAGCTTCTACTTTACAAATCGTAATCGGTATCTTCACAGCTATCATTGCTAACCAACCATTTATCAAAGGAAAACGTATCTTTGGTGTTATTTTCCTTCTTCCTTGGGCTGTCCCAGCCTTCATCACTATCTTGACATTCTCAAACATGTTTAACGATAGTGTCGGAGCTATCAACACCCAAGTATTGCCAATCTTGGCTAAATTCCTTCCTTTCCTTGATGGCGCTCTTATTCCCTGGAAAACAGACCCAACTTGGACTAAGATTGCCTTGATTATGATGCAAGGTTGGCTTGGATTCCCATACATCTACGTTCTGACCTTGGGTATCTTGCAATCTATTCCTAACGACCTTTACGAAGCAGCTTATATTGACGGTGCCAATGCTTGGCAAAAATTCCGCAACATCACTTTCCCAATGATCTTAGCTGTTGCGGCACCTACTTTGATTAGCCAATACACCTTCAACTTTAACAACTTCTCTATCATGTACCTCTTCAACGCTGGAGGACCTGGTAGTGTCGGTGGTGGAGCTGGTTCAACCGATATCTTGATTTCATGGATTTACCGTTTGACAACAGGTACATCTCCTCAATACTCAATGGCGGCAGCTGTCACCTTGATTATCTCTATCATTGTCATCTCAATCTCTATGATCGCATTCAAGAAACTACACGCATTTGATATGGAGGACGTCTAAGATGAATAACTCAATTAAACTCAAACGTAGACTGACTCAAAGCCTTACATACCTTTACCTGATTGGTCTATCAATTGTCATTATCTATCCACTTTTGATTACCATTATGTCAGCCTTCAAGACTGGTAACGTAGTAGCCTTTAAACTAGACAGCAACGTCGACTTTAGTTTTGCTAACTTCCAAGGCCTCTTCACTGAAACCTTGTACGGTACTTGGTACCTCAACACCTTGATCATTGCCTTGATTACCATGGCTGTTCAAACAAGTATCATCGTACTTGCTGGTTATGCCTACAGCCGTTACAACTTCTTGGCTCGTAAACAAAGTTTGGTCTTCTTCTTGATCATCCAAATGGTGCCAACTATGGCCGCTTTGACAGCCTTCTTCGTTATGGCGCTTATGTTGAACGCCCTTAACCACAGCTGGTTCCTCATCTTCCTCTACGTTGGTGGTGGTATCCCGATGAATACTTGGCTCATGAAAGGCTACTTCGATACAGTGCCAATGTCTTTAGACGAATCTGCAAAACTAGACGGTGCAGGACACTTCCGCCGCTTCTGGCAAATTGTTCTTCCACTTGTTCGCCCAATGGTTGCCGTACAAGCTCTCTGGGCCTTCATGGGACCTTTCGGGGACTACATCCTCTCTAGTTTCTTGCTTCGTGAGAAAGAATACTTTACTGTTGCCGTGGGTCTCCAAACCTTCGTTAACAATGCGAAAAACATGAAGATTGCCTACTTCTCAGCAGGTGCTATCCTCATCGCCCTTCCAATCTGTATTCTCTTCTTCTTCCTACAAAAGAACTTTGTTTCAGGACTTACAAGTGGTGGCGACAAGGGATAATTTATCCCCGCCACCCTTTTTCATTTTATACTCTTCGAAAATCTCTTCAAACCACGTCAGCTTCCATCTGCAACCTCAAAACACTGTTTTGAGCAACCTGCAGCTAGCTTCCTAGTTTGCACTTTGATTTTCATTGAGTATTAGCAATTGTTACTGTAAGTACTATCCTTACAACAAGCAATTTTTCTCCTAGACTTGAAATAAAGCGAATTTCTCTATATAATAATACTCATATAGAAAACACCTTTTAGAAAGATACCTATGCTTCCATATCCATTTTCCTATTTTTCAAGTATTTGGGGATTTCGTAAGCCCCTGTCCAAACGTTTCGGGCTCAACTGGTTTCAACTACTCTTTACCAGTATCTTCCTTATCAGCTTGTCGATGGTACCCATTGCCATTCAAAACAGCTCACAGGAGACTTATCCGCTAGAAACCTTTATCGATAATGTCTATGAACCATTGACAGATAAGGTTGTCCAGGATCTCTCTGAACATGCTACAATTGTCGATGGCAACTTAACTTATACAGGAACAGCTAGTCAAGCGCCTTCTGTTGTGATTGGTCCAAGCCCAAGTAAGGAGTTCCCGAAGGACTTGCAACTGCATTTCGACACAAAAGAACTGGTCATCAGCAAGGAAAATAAGGAACTGACCCGAATCTCTTACCGAGCGATTGAGACTGAGAGTTTCAAAAGCAAAGACAGCTTAACCCAAGCAATTTCTAAAGACTGGTACCAACAGAATCGTGTCTATATCAGTCTCTTCCTAGTTCTCGGTGCCAGCTTCCTCTTTGGTTTGAATTTCTTTATCGTCTCTCTAGGAGCTAGTCTTCTCCTTTATATCACTAAGAAATCACGCCTCTTTTCATTTAAAACCTTTAAAGAGTGCTACCATTTTATCTTGAACTGTTTAGGATTGCCAACTCTGATTACGCTTATTTTGGGATTGTTTGGCCAAAATATGTCAAACCTCATCACTATACAAAACATTCTTTTTGTTCTGTATCTGGTCACTATCTTTTATAAAACACATTTCCGTGATCCAGATTACCATAAATAGGAGATTTTTATGCCCGTTACGATTAAAGACGTGGCCAAGGCTGCTGGTGTTTCACCTTCAACCGTAACCCGTGTTATTCAAAATAAATCAACCATTAGCGACGAAACAAAAAAACGCGTTCGCAAAGCTATGAAGGAACTCAACTACCACCCAAACCTCAACGCTCGTAGCTTGGTAAGCAGCTATACTCAGGTTATTGGATTAGTTCTTCCTGATGACTCAGACGCCTTCTACCAGAATCCTTTCTTTCCATCGGTTCTACGTGGCATCTCTCAAGTCGCATCTGAAAACCACTATGCCATTCAGATAGCAACAGGAAAAGATGAAAAGGAGCGTCTCAACGCTATTTCACAAATGGTCTACGGCAAGCGTGTAGATGGGCTAATCTTTCTCTATGCCCAAGAAGAAGATCCCCTCGTCAAACTCGTAGCAGAAGAACAGTTCCCCTTCCTTATCTTAGGTAAATCTCTATCTCCTTTCATCCCACTTGTCGACAACGACAATGTTCAAGCTGGTTTTGATGCGACTGAATATTTCATCAAAAAAGGCTGCAAACGCATTGCCTTTATCGGAGGAAGTAAAAAGCTCTTCGTGACCAAAGACCGTTTAACAGGCTATGAACAGGCGCTTAAGCATTACAAACTGACCACTGACAACAATCGCATCTACTTTGCCGACGAGTTTCTGGAAGAAAAGGGCTATAAATTTAGCAAGCGATTATTCAAGCACGATCCACAAATTGATGCTATCATCACAACCGATAGCCTCCTAGCTGAAGGTGTTTGTAACTATATTGCCAAACACCAGCTGAATGTCCCTGTTCTCAGCTTTGACTCGGTTAATCCCAAACTCAACTTGGCAGCCTATGTCGATATCAATAGCCTAGAACTTGGTCAAACATCATTTGAAACGATTCTTCAGATTATCAACGATGCTAAAAGCAATAAACAAATTTGTTACCGCCAGTTGATTGCCCATAAAATTATAGAAAAATAAAAACCAGCTCACGCTGGTTTTTTGGTCACTAATTATCTATCTCAACAAATCTTCCTAGAATATGAACATTTTCCGAGACAGAGACAAAGGCGCTTGGATCCACTTGTGTCATAATCTGTTTAAATTCATTAAACTCTGCACGTGTAATGACAGTGATTAAAACTGCCTTTCTCTCGTGATTATAGGTTCCTTCTGCATCGTGGATCATGGTTGCTCCGCGGTGCAATTTTTTATGGATTTTTTCAATTACCTTGTCTGGATGATTGGTCACAATCATGGCCTGCATACGTTTTTGCTTGGTAAAGACTGCATCTGTCACACGGCTAGAGACAAAGATGGTAATCATAGAGTAGAGAGCGTATTTCCAACCAAAGGTCAAACCTGCTATCAGCATGATGGTCCCATTTACTAAGAAAGAAATACTGCCGACATTCTTACCCGTTTTCTTACGAATGGTCAGACTGACGATATCCGTTCCACCACTGGAGATATTATTTCGAAGAGCAAAACCAATCCCCAAACCCATAACAACACCCCCAAAAAGGGCATTGATAATGGGATCCTCCGTCAAGGTTGCCACAGGGACAAACTGGATAAAGAAGGAACTCATGGACACCGTGATAAAGGTAAAGACAGTAAACTTATGGCCAATCTGATACCAAGCTAAGACCATCAAAGGGAAGTTAATGGCGTAGAAGGTTAGCGAAATCGGAATATGAAAACCAAACCAGTGATTACTCAAGGCAGAGATAATCTGTGCCATACCTGTCGAACCACTCGAATATACATGCCCTGGTTGAAAAAAGAAATTAACTGCTACTGCTGATAAAAAACCATAGACCAGAGAGGCCGAAATCTTCTCATCATATTTTTCGCGAGAGATGCTTTGTAAGACACGTAAAATTTTTATCTGATAAGCAAAGCGGCGCAGATAATAGCGCCACCGCTTAATTCGTTTTGCTTGTTTCATCTTCTTCTACTTGTAAGCTGAGTTCCTCTAGTTGTTTGAGAGCGACTGTTGAAGGAGCTTGTGTCATTGGGTCCGTTGCCTTGTTGTTCTTAGGAAAGGCAATGACTTCACGAATATTTTCTTCTCCAGCAAGCAACATGACAAAACGGTCAAGCCCGATAGCCAAACCACCGTGTGGTGGGAAACCATAGTCCATGGCTTCAAGAAGGAAGCCAAACTGGTCATTGGCTTCTTCAGTTGAGAAACCAAGAGCCTTGAACATGCGTTCTTGAAGGTCTTTTTGGTTGATACGGAGGCTACCACCACCAAGCTCATAACCGTTCAAAACGATATCGTAAGCAATGGCACGAACTTTAGCCAACTCACCTTCTAATTCGTGAGCTGTTTCTTCCTGTGGAAGGGTAAATGGATGGTGGGCGCTCATGTAGCGGCCTTCTTCTTCAGACCATTCAAACATCGGCCAGTCAACCACCCAAAGGAAATTGAACTTATCATTATCAATCAAACCAAGCTCTTTGGCAATGCGTCCACGAAGGGCACCAAGCGTTGCATTAGCTACCTCAAGAGTATCTGCCACAAAGAGAACCAAGTCCTTATCTTCAAGAGCAAGCGCTCTTGTCAATTCTTCTTGGATACCAGTCAAGAACTTAGCAACTGGTCCATTTAATTCTCCATCAACTACCTTGACCCAAGCAAGACCTTTGGCACCGTACTGCTTGGCTACTTCCGTCATCTTGTCGATGTCTTTACGTGAATAGTTGTCCGCAGCTCCTTTGACCACAATGGCTTTTACAGCAGGTGCTTCTGAAAAGACTTTAAAGTCTACACCTTTGACCACTTCTGTCAAGTCCTGAAGCAACATGTCAAAACGAGTATCTGGCTTGTCAGAACCGTAAAGAGCCATAGCGTCATCGTATTTCATACGAGGGAATGGAAGCGTCACTTCGATGCCTTTAGTCTCTTTCATCACACGCGCAATCAAGCCTTCTGTGATATCTTGAATTTCTTGCTCAGTAAGGAAGGACGTTTCCAAGTCGACCTGAGTAAATTCAGGCTGGCGGTCTCCACGCAAGTCCTCGTCACGGAAACATTTAACGATTTGGTAGTAACGGTCAAAACCAGCATTCATCAAGAGCTGTTTCGTGATTTGTGGACTTTGAGGAAGAGCGTAAAAATGCCCCTTATTAACACGAGACGGCACTAAATAATCACGCGCCCCTTCAGGCGTTGACTTAGAAAGGAATGGTGTCTCCACGTCGATAAACTCCAACTCATCCAAGTAGTTGCGGATAGAGTGGGTCACCTTAGCACGAAGTTTGAGATTTTCCAACATTTCTGGGCGACGAAGGTCAAGGTAACGGTAACGCAAACGTGTATCGTCATTGGCCTCAATGCCATCCTTAATCTCAAATGGGGTTGTCTTAGCTGTATTAAGCACTGTCAGAGCTGTCACGTTCAACTCAACTGCACCAGTTGGCAACTTATCATTGGCTTGCTCACGCGCAGCGACCTGTCCAGTCACCTCGATAACAAATTCGCTACGAAGGCTTTCAGCTGTTGCCATGACCTCAGCAGATACTTTTTCAGGGTTGATAACCAACTGCATGATTCCTTCACGGTCACGAAGGTCGATAAAGATCAAACCACCAAGGTCACGACGACGGCCAACCCATCCTTTCAAGGTTATTTCTTGTCCGATGTGTTCCTCACGAACACGACCAGCATACATACTACGTTTCATTGTTTCTCTCCTCTTTTATTCTGTTACTATTTTACCATAAAAGCGCAGGCTCTTCATGAAAATCAGCAGAAAAGTTTGCTAGTCTTTAAAAATCAAGTGAAGACTCTAAAAATTAGCGCTAATACTCTTCAAACCACGTCAGCGTCGCCTTACCTTAGGTATGGTTACTGACTTCGTCAGTTTCATCTACAA